>CAYVYG010000019.1:0-16043 GCA_964454385.1 uncultured Microthrixaceae bacterium | reverse complement strand
GGGCCTGTGTCATCGCAGGCAGGGGCCTGTGTCATCGCAGGCAGGGGCCTGTGTCATCGCAGGCAGGGGCCTGTGTCGACAGCGGCAGTCGCACCTGGGAGCTGGGACGCGATCCTCTTCTGTACGGCCGATCCATCGAGGGCGTAGGCGACGCCTTCACGATCCGGGGCCACGGCCACAGCAACCCCGATCACCTCTCCGTCGCCGTCGACCACTGCACTGCCCGAGTCGCCGGGCTCGAGGTCGCTGGCCAACACGAGCAGCTCGCGCTCCACGAGATCGTCGTCGTAGATGTCGTAGCCCGTGGCGGTCATCTCATCACCGACCAGGAACGGTGACGGCCGGAACGGACCTCCCTTGGGAAATCCAAGCACCAGGCCGGTGGTCTGCTCGTGCGGATCGGCGAAGCGCAGCGCCGGACCGCTGAGGTCGTCGCTTCGGACCAGCGCCAGGTCGAAGCGCCCGTCGAACGCCACGACCTCGCCGGTGCCCGTCGCACCCTCGGCGGTCGTCAGCTGCAACGAGGTGGTTCCTGCGACGACGTGTGCGTTGGTCAGCCACAGGCCAGCACCCACCGAGAAGCCGCTACCGGACTGGACCATCGAGCACGCCTCACCCTGCAACTTGACGCTGCTCGACGCGAGCTCGTCGAGCAGCTCCGCGCTGATCGGCGATCCCGCTGGTGGAGCGGGTAGCTCCGGGGTCGGCTCGCGGCCTGTGAACAGCTGGGGGAAGTTGCCGTCGACGAGGCTGCGTTCGAGGTTCTGCAGCGACTCCGGTGGAGCGGGTAGGTGTTCGGTGACCACCCTCGCCACCGCGCTCGAACGGGTGGCGGACGCGAACCATCCCTCGGTGGACGCCATCAGGGGAACCAGCAGCCAGACCAGAGCGGCCACTCCCAGCACCCCGAGCAACGAACCTCCGAGCGCATCGAAGCGGTGAAGACCCCTCGTGGTCGGCGTGGGCCGAACGCGGGCGCCGATCGTCACGCCGATCGCCTGTCCAACCGAGCTCAAGAGGATGAACGTCCCGGCGGTCAGCAACAGCACGCCGCTGTCCGAGGGCGGCGATATCCAGTCGTTCAACGCTGGCACCGCAAGCACGCCGATCGCGACGCCGATCAGCGCTCCGACCCACCCCAGTGCCCGGGTCACCAGACCGAGACGCCATCCACCCAGCACCGCAAGGATTGCTGCGACCAGCACCAGCGCATCGAGCCCGTTCATCGGGACGGCTCCTCAGGCACCGAGGCGACCATGGGTCAGAAACCCCGTGTGGGCGACCATACGGTGGTCGGGTCGCACGGCTTGGCCCTCGATGTGCCAGCTCCGGTTGAGCACCTCGATCGTCTCGGCCGCGAAGAATCCGTGTTCGTCGAGGGACTCCCGCAGGCGGGTCGCTTGCACGATGCTGGGGGTATACGCCACGAGGACCCCGCCGGGACGCAGCGATCCGGGGGCGTGTGGCACCACGCGCCACGGCTCGGGCAGATCGAGCACCACCCGGTCCATCCCGGTTGCATCGATGCCCTCGTAGCAGTCACGTATCTCGACGTCGTAGCGTGCGAGCGCATCCTCGCCCAGGAAGCTCCCCACGTTGGAGCGCGCGCGGTTGGCGAAGTCCTCACGGATCTCGTAGCCGGTCACCTCCGCGCCACAGCGCAGCATCGCCATCGACAGCGCACCCGAACCGACCCCGCTCTCGAGCACCCGGGTAGAGCTCCCGATATCCGCGAGCATCAGGATCGGCCCCAGGTCCTTGGGATAGATCACCTGGGCACCACGGGGCATCTTCAAGACGAACTCTGCGAGGGTGGGGCGAATCACCGTGTAGGACTGACGGCGCGAGGAGCTCACCACCGAACCCTCCGCCAGTCCGATGATCTCGTCGTGGGCCACGATCCCGGAGTGGAAGTGGAACTCCCTACCGGACTCGAGCACCGCCTGGTAGCGCCGGCCCTTCGAGTCGATCAACTGCACCAGGTCGCCCTTGGCCAACTCAGGAGTCATCTGTGCACCTCATCGGGGGTTCCGGGGCTCACCGGCGGGCCGGGGCTGCGCGACACGTTCTCCCAGTCGGCAGAAAGCGCAGAGCTCTGAGGGGCTCGGTGCACCGCAGCGCTGACAGGAACCGAGCTGGTCGCGTGCCGCTTCGCCGGCATCCTCGAAATGCCTGATCCCACGGCGTTGGAACGAGAGGTAGAAGTCGGCCTTGGTGCCCGGCGAATCGAGCTCTATCGCGTTCAACGCCTCCTTGTACGCGATGTGCCTGTTTCCCTTGGCCATCGGACACTCGTCGACCTGGTAGTCGATCCCCGACACGATGCAGTAGGCGGCGGTCTCGCGCTCGCTCAACCGCACGAGCGGCTTGACCTTCCGGGGCAGTCCATCGCGCGCCGGTAGCACGGGCTGTTGACGTGCGAGGTAGTCGATCTGCCAGCGCAACACGTTGCCGAACAGCACCGCCGCCTCGTCGTCGAGGTTGTGTCCGGTGACGAGCGCGTCGTAGCCGCCTTCCATAGCGACGCGGTCGAACACGTGGCGCTTCGACAGCCCGCACGCGGAACAGGGGCTGCGGCGACTGCGATCCGCGGCTGTTGGGATGTCGTAGCCGTACTCGTCGCGCAGGTCCACCTCGAGGAGATCCAGGTCCCTTCCGGTTGCGAACCGTCTCGCGTGGTCGAGCGATGTGTCGCTGTAGTCGTCGATGCCGAGACCCACGTACAGGCCCGCTGCGTCGTAGCCCAGCTCGGTGAGCATCTCCCACGCTGCCAGGGAGTCCTTGCCTCCCGACACGGCCACCAGGAGCCGGTCACCGGGTTCGACCATGTCGAACTCGTCGATCGCGCGCCGCACCTGCTCGCGGCAGAACCCGACCAGATGCTCGCCACAGAAGTTGGCGTTGTGGCGCCGCAGGTCGATGACCGCAGGTCCCTTGCAGACGGTGCACTTCATGGTCAACCCCCGGAGATGACCGGGCGGAGCTCCACCGTGTCGTCGTCGCGAAGGGTGGTGTCACCGGCCACGATCTCGCCGTTGCGGATGACCAGCACCGATTCGCGGTTGACCTCGAGACGATCGAGCAGCACCGCGACCTGCACGGGCCCGCTGACGGTCAGTTCGCGCGACGGGTTCCTCAATCTGACCAGCACCTCCCCATGATGGCCGCTTCGGCGCCGGGCCGGTAGGCAGGGACCAGAGCGCCTCGTGGGACCGGCTTGCACCCCTCGCAGGGCTCAGGTGTACACCGTGGTCGATTCTGACCGGACGCGCCCGCGTCGCGCCGCCCGCAGGTTCGCGGCCCTCTCGCGTTCGAGGGCCCGGTTTGCGCGGGCCAACTCCGCCCGGAGGTTCGCGAGCTTCTTCGATGGGACCATGACACGATCGAACCGGCGGGCAAGACGGGCCTCGACCGCTACCGCGTCGCGATGGCGCCGCGTACCCGCCCGGCGCCGGTCGAGTCGCCCCTGGGCCCGCGCGAGCGCCCTCGCGGCGCGCTTCTGGCGTGCGGTCGGCCGCGCGAGCTTCGCCTCTGTTCGCGAGAGCGCCTCGGCCTTCTTCGCCAGCTTGCGCTCACGCTTGGTCGCAGGCGGCCGCGCCAACACGGTGAAGGTCTCACCGGGTGAGAGCCGGACCGTGTCGAGTGACTCCGGCTCCGCCCCGATGGCCGAGCGTGTCTCGTCGACCAACCAGTCGATGCCCTTCTCGGCGAGCGAGCCGGGGATCCCCCCACCGAAGACGTGGCGGACCGCTATGTCGCGCAGCGTCTCGATCATCAGCTGCGTCGGACCTCGATCACCGCTGATGCGCGTTTGCCGCTGCGCCTCCCCAAGAGGAACGCGATGATCAACAGCACAAGGCCGATCCCTGCCCCCACCGCGATCAGCTGGTTCTTGGCCGATTCGACCTGTTCGGTTGCCTCACCCTGGATCTCGGTGAGTTTCGAGCGGATGTCATCGGGGGTCACCCGTTCGTCGTGACTGCTCACTTGCGGTCTCCGTTCTGCGTCCGGTCGGTTGACGAGCCGTGGTCGTGGGGCTCCATGCGGCTCTCCTGTTCCTGCATGCGCTTCGCCACCATTCGACCGTAGAGTGCAGCGACCGCGATGCCCACCACGGCGACGATCAGGTACGGCGCCCAGATCCAGGTGCCGCCCTGCGAGCCCGCAGAGTCGAATATGTCGATGTCCTGGAGGCCGCGCAGCAGTGCCATCAGGGCAAACACCCAGCCGATGCCGATGAGCAGCGCACCGGCGGTGCCGAAGCCGAGATAGCGCCCGAGGGTCTTGAGCGGATCGATGGTCTCCTGGCGGGCATATGCGACCACCAGGTCCTTGAGCTCCGTCAGATGCTCGACCGGGCCTTTCGGCTCCGGTGGCCGGGACCACGGCTTCGAACCCTTCGGCTCGGTCGTATCGTCGGTCACTTGGGCTCCTGGGATTGGCACGGACATGGATCACTCGGGCTGTACCCGGAACACTAACTGACCAACCAACGACCGCCGCCCGTCGCTGACTCAGCCGCGCTCGCCTCGGTCCGCCACGCTCGCAGCGAGGAGATCACGCAACTCGGCGAGCATCGTCTCGAGATTTCCGAGGCGCTCGCGCAGATCGTCGGTCGCCAGCAACCGGTACCGGTCGATGATGGCGAGCGGGGTGGCGAGCGCCAGCTGCCAGATCGCACCCGCCGTGTCCGCCGGCAGCGGTGCCGGACGTCGTGGGCGCGTCGCACCGAGGCGCTGGGCGAGATCGATTACCGACCCGGCGAGACGTTCGGCCCCGGAGAGGTCCAGTGGCCCACCGGTGCCGGCGGGAAGCCTCGTCACGCGGGCCCTTGGGTAGGGATCCTCGACAAGCCACTCATCCACACGGACGCGCTCGGTTCCCTCGACGGAGACCGAAGTGGTGCCGTCGGTAAGGTCGCTCTGTTCGATCACCCGGGCGACGCAGCCGAGTGGAGCCCTGACGTCACCTCCTCCCACCTCGCTGCCGCGCTCGATCATGTTGGCCACGAACTCGGCGGGATCCGCTTCCCGCAGGTCGAACAACATCACCCGGTAGCGCGGCTCGAACACGCGCAGCTCCATGAGCTGGCCAGGCAACAGCACCGTCGAGAGGGGGAACGCGGCCATGGTCGTGGCGGGGTCGCCCCCGGGTGCACCGTGTTCATCCATCGGGTGCCTCCAGGGGACCTGCGGCTTCGATCGGGGCTGGTACCGGTTGGTCCACCAGCGCGGCGAGCAACTCGTTCTGCAGAGCGAGGTCCCCGACGCGGACGTTGCGGCCCTCGGTGTTGAGCACGAACTCGAAGTCCAGGGGCTCACCGTTCGCCCCGCTGAACCAGCCCGACAGGGCGCTCACCTCGTTGAGGGTGCCGGTCTTGGCCCGCAGACGCTCGGGGAACCCGTTGGAGAGGAAGCGGTCCTCGAGGGTGCCCGGCCCACCGGGCACGGCCAGGCCATCGGCGAGCGGGGAATCCGAGCCCGCCCGCCGCAACAGCTCCGCGAGCATCTCGCAGCTGACCCGGTTGCCATCGGAGAGACCGGAGCCGTCGACCATGACCCAGCCGTCGGTCGGTATCCCCTCTGCTTCGGCCCACTTCGTGACCGCTGCGATCCCGGCTGCGGTCGATCCGCCCTCGCCCGAGCGGAAGCCCATCTCCTTGAGTAGCAGCTCACCGGTCGTGTTGTCCGAGAACGTGAGCAGCTCCCCCACCAGCGTCGCGATCGGCGGTGACGCTGCCTCGGCGAGCACGTGGCGCTCCCGGGGAGCCGCGCCCGAGCGTGGTTCCCCGGTGATCGCCACGCCCCGATCGGTCAGGAGCCTCGTCATGACCGAAGCCGCGTGCTGGGCTGGATCCGGAGCCGGCCCCCCGGGCCCCTGCCCGGTGATGGGATCGACCAGCCAGGCGTCGTTGACCAGCAGGGCTGACAGGGGTGCCACCGTTCCACCCGAGAGCCAACGTTGGGGCCAGTCGGCAAACGTGCGCTGGTCGTCGTAGCGGCCGGCGTCGCCGACCACGGAGCCGTCGATGCGCACCAGCCCGTCGGCCACGAGCCGGTCGGCAACCGCTTCGAGATCGGTCTCGGGAAAGCGGCCGTGGCGCTGGCGGGCCTGGTAGGCATCCGTGGTGAGCACCGGATCGCCGCCACCGATCATGAACAGGTCACCGGCCACGACTCCGCCCTCGGGCTTGTGCGTCGCGGCGAAGGTGGTGCTCAGGGTCTCCTCCGCGCCGAGCAGGTCGAGCGCCGCCGACGCGGTGAGCAGCTTCTGGTTGGATGCCGGCACCAGCGCCGCGGTGGGGTTGTGGGCGTACAGCGAGCGCTTGCCGTCACCCACACCGATGCAGGTGTCCGGGGGCGCCTTCTGGGCGATCGGCCCCACGGCTGCGCCGATCGCCCGCAGCGGGATCATCGCGGTGGTGAAGCGCGGCACGCGGCGCGCGGAGAGCACTGGTGTGGCCGGTGCCGGTGGCGGCTGTGCTCCGTTCGAGGACTTCGGTTCTTCGCTCGGCGGTGCGCCGCTCAGCCATGCGAAGCCCATCGCGGCGGTTCCGGCCAGCGCGCAGAGGAGGGCCACCCACCACCACGCGCTGCGGGACCGGCCTGACCGACCCCGCTGTGGCCGGGAGCGGGTGACGGTGGGCGGATCTCCGATCGCGCCGCGACCGGTTCCCTGCGAAGCAGCTCGGTCGGGCACGGCATCGGCATCGCCGCTTCTGGGAGGTGTCTCCTCGCTCAAGGTTCCGAGCGCCTCGACAAGAAGCGGGACCGGCACACCAGGTGACCGAGAGCCCTGACCGCGCGGTCGGCGGAGGGATAGCAGAGCCGGCCCGCTGCTCTCACCGCGGCCGGCCCGGCGTTGTCGGGGAAGGCGACCGCCAGTTCGGTGGCGGTGAGGATCGGCTTGCCGGTCGCCTCGGAGTGCTCCGCTGCCGCGGCCGCGAAGCGCGCGTCCTGTCGTTCGTGGTAGGCGACTATGCGCTGGATCCCGTTCAGGTCCTCGTCGCCGCCGTAGAAACCGCCTTCGCGAAGCATCCTCGCCTGGTTCGCCTGGATGCCGAGCCCGAGGTGGATCACCGCGTCGACGTCGTCGTGGCGGGCGATCAACCCCAACACGGTCGGGATCGTGTCGCGGGTCTCTCCCCCGGCCAGGTCCACCGGGTTGTTGCGGCTCCAGCGCGGTGGCAACAGCGCGTCCAGCTCTTCGCGGAGGTCGTCGGGCAGCGGCGCGAGGCACAGTTCCGGATGCCGGGTGATGGCATCGGCCGCCATCACCCCCCAGCCCCCAGCGGTGGTCATCACGACCACTCTGTTGCCACGCGGGAGGGGCTGGGTCGCAAACGTGGCTGCCGCCTCGAAGGCCTCCTCAGCGCTCGCGGCGCGCGTCGCGCCGCTCTGGGCGCACATGCCGTCGAAGGTGCGGTCGTCGGTGGCAAGGGACCCCGTGTGGCTCGCTGCAGCACGTGCTCCGCCGGCGGTCGCGCCTCCCTTGAGCACCACCAGTGGCTTGTCGGCCGCTACACGGGCGAACGTCGCCGCCACCGAGGCCCCATCGGAGATGCCCTCCAGGTAGGCGAGGGCAACCGATGTGGCGTCGTCGGTGCGGAACGACTCGAGCAGGTCCGGCACCGAGGTCGCGACCGCGTTGCCCGCCGAGACCGCCCTCGAGATCCCCACCCCGGTGGCACAGGACCAGTTGAGGAAGCTCGACACGAGGTTCCCCGACTGACTCGCTACCGCGATCGTTCCCGCCGGTGGGTACGGGGCGACGATCTGCGCGCACAGCGATGCCGGGGTGGACACCACGCCCTGACCGTTGGGGCCCACCAACGCGATGCCGAGGCGCGCCGCCAGATCGGCGAGCTCACGCTCATCGGCACGTCCGGCGTCGCCCGACTCGCCATAGCCCGCGGTCGTGAGGAACGCCGCGCGGATGCCCTTGGAGGCGGCGACGGTCAACAGCTCGGTCACCACGCTCTTGGGCGTGCACACGAAGATCAGGTCTGCCGCGCCTTGCGGGAGGTCCTCGAGGCTTCGAAGGCACTCGATACCTAGCACGGTGGAGCCGTCGCGGTTGGTTGCGTGAACAGCTCCGCGGTAGCCACACGAGAGGATGTTGTGCAGGCTCACGAAGCCGAACTTGCCCGGGTGCGTGGAGGCGCCCGCCACCACCACGCCACGTGGTGCGAACAGCGCCGCGAAGTGCTCCGGATCGAGCGGTTCGCGAACGCGAGAACCCGCTTCGCGCTCTGGTGTGAGGGACTCGTCCTCCACCTCGACCAGGGCGTCGACGGGAACCGGGTGCCCGTCACAGACGATCAGCGGATTGATCTCGGCCGAGACCACCCGGACCGCCGATCCGTCGCGCAGGATCGTCGAGGAGTCACAGATCGCGCCCGACAACGCCATCAGTACCCCGATGAGAGCATCGCGGTCGACCGCAGGTTCACCCCTGAACTCCCCGAGGATCGCATGTGAGCCGAGGCTCTCGATCATCTCGGCGGCGTCGGTTTCGCTGATCGGAGCGAGGCGGACGCAGACATCTGCGACCGCTTCGGCGAGCACGCCGCCGACACCGACCATCACGGTCGGCCCGAACTGCCCATCGATGGTCGCACCCGCTATCAGCTCGCGCTCGCCGGTCACCATCGGTGCGACCAGGACCCCCTGTGCGCCGTCGTCGGGCACAGCCGCGGCCAACAGCTCGGACGCGGCTTCGCGGACCTCCGATGCCGTACCGAGCGACAGCCTGACCAGGCCGCGCTCGGTCTTGTGGGCGATGTTCGTGCCGCAGAGCTTGAGCGCTACAGGAAGGCCGAGCCCGGTTGCAGCATCCGCCGCGGCCTCCGGGTCCGCGGCCAGGGTCTCCGCTGCGAAACCCACGCCGTGGCTCCGCAACAGAGCCTTCGATTCGGCCTCGGAGAGGGTTCGCGACATGGGGTGCCATCGTAGGATGTGCCCGGCCGAGATGGTGCACCCCCGGGCCGGCCCGGTGAGCCCCCGCGAAGGTCGAGATGATCGAACAGCACACCAGCGCCTACAGCGATCCACCCGGGCCGGGCGTCACCGCGACATCCTCGGCCCATCCGGTGGCCGCCCACGCGGTCGCCGAGTGCGCAGGTGCGCTGCTCGATGCTTCCCCCGGGGGCCACGACCGCTTGTTGTGCATCGCCAGCTCGTCCTTCGGGGGTGCACTCGGTGACATCACCGATGCGATGGGTACCCTCGTCGGAGCCACCGAGGTGGTGGGCATCGAGAGCGACACCGTGGTCATGGGCCCACGTGTCTCACAGGGTGGTCCGGCACTCGCGGTGATCGCGTTCAACGACGTGCCGGTGAGCTTCGACTGGCTCGAGACGTGCGAGCCACCGGAGGACGACACCATGATCACCGTCGTGTTCACCGATCCTGGTGCGCCGGAACCAGCGCCATCGTCCGCCGGGGACCGCCGCCATCACGGGGCCGCGGGCACCTCGACCGGGGGGATCCTCGAGCCGGTTCCACCCGGAGCGGGACTCAGGTCGGTCCTGGGCGGCATCGAGCGCCGCGGTGTCGCTCTGCGCATGCAGGTACCGCCAACCCACGCCCTGTTGACCGGGGTCGACGACACCCGGCCCATCGGCCCCGCGATGACGGTCACCTCGGTGTGCGATGAGCAGATCGTGGCCCTCGACGAGTTGCCCGCCGCGGAGGCCCTCGCATCGCTGGTCCGCTCCTGTGACCTCGGCCCCGCCGAGGAGGCCAAGCGGATCGCGTTCATCACGCCGGATGACGACACGCTCATCGCGGTGGGGCGCTCACCGTTCGGGTTGCAGACCGCCGTGCCGGTGACCGTCGGAACGACGCTGGTGCCATCTGTGAGCAGCGACTGGGCCGCGTCGGAGAACCTCGCCGATGCTATCTACCACTGCGGGGACGGTATCGACCGCCGGGAGCCGGTCACTGCCCTGGTGATGCTGACGAGCAGCCTCATCTGCAACTTCCCGTACCCCGACTACGAGGAGATCGTCACGGACACCGGTGTGGGAATCGTGGGTGTCGGAGTGGACGGCATCCTCACCCCGGGAGCATTGCGATGGGAGGTGCACCGACCCGCAGCGACGCTGGTGCGGTTCGCGCGCCGGCTCCGAGGCCCTACCGTCGCCTGATGGGCCCGACCCCCTCGGTCGGTAGCATGCGTCACCGACGCCGATCCGCCGACGATCCGACATGGAGAGCCATCAGATGACCCCGAGCGAACAGCCGAGCCGCACCGCGGACCGGAGCCCGTCCCACGATCTCGAATCCCTCGCCATCAACGTGATCCGCGGATTGTCGATGGATGCACCGCACGCAGCGTCATCGGGTCACCAGGGAACCGCCATGGCGCTCGCTCCGCTCGCGCACGTGTTGTTCACCAGGGTCATGCGCTACGACGCGAGCGCTCCCCACTGGCCTGATCGGGATCGGTTCATCCTGAGCTGTGGCCACGCGTCGATCCTCCAGTACGCCATGTTGCACCTGACCGGCTACGGACTCACCCTGGATGACCTCCGGGCGTTCAGGCAATGGGGCTCTTCGACCCCCGGGCATCCCGAAGCCGGACACACGACCGGGGTGGAGGTGACCACAGGACCCCTCGGGCAGGGTTTCGCCAACGGTGTCGGCATGGCGATGGCCGAGCAGTCGCTGCGCGAGCGCTTCGGCGAGGAGGTCTGCGACCACCACATCCATGTGATCGCATCCGACGGGGATCTCTCCGAGGGGGTTTCCCACGAAGCTGCGTCACTCGCAGGTCACCTGGGCCTCGGTCGCCTGGTGTACGTCTACGACGAGAACCACATCTCCATCGACGGACCCACCGAGCTGGCACTCGGCGACGACGCGGTGCGCCGCTTCGAGGCATACCGCTGGCACGTCTTGGATCTGGGCGAGGCGTCCGAGGACCTCGACGCGATGGAGGCCGCCCTGTGGGCGGCGCGCGCGGAGCAGGATCGTCCGAGCCTCATCGTGTTGCGAAGCCACATCGCGTACCCGTCACCGACGCACCTCGACGACCCCGCGGCGCACGGGCTCGCCTTCTCCGCCGAGGACATCAGCGAGGCCAAACAGGCGATGGGGATCCCCGACGAGCCGTTCTGGGTGCCCGACGAGGTGTTGTCGTTCTATCGGGAGGCGGGCCGAAGGGGCACCCCGGCGCGCATCGACTGGGAGCAACGAAGTGCCGCGGCGCTCACAGGGCGCTCCGCCGAGTGGGACGCCACCCTGGCGTCGCGCCCACTGGGCGACGACTGGGCGGAGGTGCTTCCGGTGTTCGAGCCCGGCGAGTCGAAGGCCACCCGGGCGTCGCACCAATCGGTTCTCGCAGCGGTGGATCGGGTCGTGCCGGGGATCCTCGCCGGTTCGGCGGACCTGACCGGCAACACCGGAACCAAGCTCGCGGATGCCGGCGCCCTGCAGGCCGATTCCCGCGCCGGACGTCAGGTCCACTACGGGATCCGTGAGCACGCGATGGGAGCGGCCCTGGTCGGAGCGGCGCTGCACGGAGGGGTGCTGCCCGTCTCGGGTACCTTCCTTGTGTTCTCGGACTACATGCGCCCCGCGGTGCGTCTGGCTGCTCTCAGCGGAGCGAAGTGCGTGTTCGTCTGGAGCCACGACTCGGTGGGCGTCGGTGAGGACGGCCCGACCCACCAGCCGGTGGAACAGATCATGGCCCTGCGGCTGATCCCCGAGCTGACCGTGATCCGCCCCGCGGACGGCAACGAGGTGGCGGGCGCATGGAAGCTCGCGGTCGACGGCGACGGTCCGGTCGCGATCATCACCAGCCGCCAGTCGACACCCACCCTCGATGGGACCTCATCGCTCGCGATCGAGGGGGTCGCCCGGGGCGCCTACCTGCTCGATCCCGACGCCCAGCCGGCGGTCGTGCTGGTCGGCACCGGCACCGAGGTGGCAGTCGCGGTGGAAGCGGCCTCCCGGCTGCGTGACGAGGGCGTCGCCGTCTCGGTGGTCTCGATGCCTTGCTGGGAGCGATTCGAGGCGCAGCCCGAGGACTACCGCAACGAGGTGTTCGTCCCGGGGGTTCCGGTCGTGTCGGTGGAAGCGGGAGTGACAACCGGCTGGCAGCGCTGGGCCGATGCCAGCGTCGGCATCGACCGCTTCGGCGCCTCCGCGCCGGGCTCGGTGGTCATGGAGAACCTCGGCATCACCGCGGACGCGGTGATCGACGCGGCGAGAGGCCTCCTGTAACGAACGGCGCGGTGGGATCACCGGTGGGTTCGTGATCCGAACCAACACGGTTCGGATTGTGAACCATGTTAGGGTGCGCGGCCGTGCAGGTCGACAGACTGCCCACCTCGAGCGGATCCACCGGAGCTGACCCGCGCGCGGCCGGGGTTCGCCGGGACACCGAACGCGACGGGACCGACCGCGGTGATCGACTCGACGACAACGCGTGTTCGATAGCGCGGGCACTCGAGGTGATCGGCGACCGGTGGACGATCCTGATCCTGCGCGACACCTTCAAGGGGATCCGACGCTTCGGGGAGATCCGCCGTGACCTGGGCATCCCGAAGGCGGTGCTCTCGGATCGCCTCAGCCGGCTGGTCGACGCGGGGATACTCCAGCGTCGTCGCTACATGGATCACCCGACGCGCTTCGAGTACCGCCTGACCGACATGGGCCGCGAGCTCTCACCGGTGCTCGTCGGGTTGATGAAGTGGGGTGACCGTTGGCTCAGCGACGGTGTGCCGCCGACGGTGCTGGTGCACGAGCCCTGCGGACACGAGGTGGACCTCGATTTCCACTGCGATCACTGCGGATCGGATTTCGGTCCGACCGAGATCGCCGGCCGACCGGGCCCCGGATCCGAGCCCAGCACCGACGCGCACGACGAGACCACGAGGTGAACCAGATGCCTGCCGATCCCACCGTCACCACCTGCGCCGGGACGCCGGATGCATCGATCGAAGAGGTGCTGGCGATGCGCCCCGAGGAGCTCGCCCGTGCGGCCCGGGCGATCAGGGACCGATCCTTCGCAACGCGGGTCACCTACTCCCCCAAGGTGTTCATCCCGCTCACGAAGCTGTGCCGCGACCGTTGCGGCTACTGCACCTTCGCACAGCCACCGGCGCGTCTCGACGCCCCCTACCTGGGAATCGAGGAGGTTCTCGCGATCGCGCGCCGGGGGGCGCGTGCAGGGTGCCACGAAGCACTGTTCACCCTCGGGGAGGCACCCGAGGATCGCTACGAGGTGGCCCGGGACTGGCTGCGCAGCCACGGCTACGACTCCACCGTTGGATACCTGGTTGAGGCCGCACGGGTGGTCCGCGAGGAGACCGGGCTGTTGCCCCATGCGAACCCCGGAGCCATCGACGCCGATTCCCTCTCATCGCTGGCAGAGGTGGCCGCGTCCCAGGGCATGATGGTCGAGACCCTGCGCGACGACCTGCTGTGTCACCGGGGCGCGCCGGATAAGGAACCCGCGCGCCGTCTGGCAACCCTCGAGGAGGCGGGTCGCCGGGCTGTTCCGTTCACCACGGGAATCCTCGTGGGGATCGGCGAGGACCGACGCGATCGGGCACAGGCGATAGCGGCAATCGCGGCCTCCCAGCGTCGCCACGGTCACATCCAGGAAGTGATCGTGCAGAACTTCTGTCCGAAACCCGCAACGGCCATGGCATCCGAACCGGCTTGCCCGAGAGCCGACTTCCTCGACGCGATCTCGCTCGCGCGGGTGCTCCTGCCGCCCGAGGTCCACCTCCAGGCGCCGCCCAACCTCTCCGAGGACTTCGGGGAGCTGCTCGACGCCGGGATCGACGACTGGGGTGGTGTCTCGCCCGTCACCGCCGACCACGTGAACCCCGAACGGCCGTGGCCGGCTCTCGATCGTCTCGCCGAGGTGACCGCTGCGCGGGGTTTCGCGCTCGCCCCGCGGCTCACCGTGTACCCCGAGTTCGCGCTCGATCCGCATCGCTGGCTGCGCGAGCCGCTGCGCTTCGCGGTGCTGGACCGCAGCGACTCCGAGGGCCTGGCCCGCGACGACCCGGGAGCGGTCTTCCCCGAGCGGGTGAAGCCTGCGGGGCCGCACAGCTCCGACGGAGCGGAGGTGGTCCAGATCGGTGAGCGCACCACGCAGTGGTACTCGGGTGCATCCCGCCCGCCACCTGTGCTCGTCGCAGCGCGGCGATCCACCCGCGGTGCCAGGAGGGGCCCGGTGCACGAGGTGATCGAGGGCGTCGGGGCCGGCCAGGAGATCGGCGAGGAAGAGATCGTCACCCTCTTCTCGGCGCGTGGCGACGAGGTCCGCGAGGTCGCCGCGGTGGCCGATGAGCTCCGTGAATCCGCTGTGGGAGCGGACGTGACCTGGGTCGCGAACCGGAACATCAACTACACGAACGTCTGCACCTTCAAGTGCCGGTTCTGTGGCTTCTCGAAGGGACCGTTGAGCCTGAACCTGAGGGGCAACCCCTACCTGTTGACACTCGAGGACATTGCTGCGCGGGCATCCGAGGCCCAGGCCCTGGGAGCCACCGAGGTGTGCCTCCAGGGTGGGATCCACCCCGACTTCGACGGCGACTACTACATCGACGTGACCCGAGCGGTCTCCGAAGCGGCGCCCGGGATCCACATCCACGGCTTCACCGCGCTGGAGGTCACCGAGGGCGCCAGACGACTCGGTGAACCGCTTGGCGACTACCTGCGGCGCCTCGCGGACGCGGGACTGCGCACGCTGCCGGGCACCGCCGCGGAGATCCTCGACGACGGGGTCCGCGCGGTGCTGTGTCCCGACAAGATCAACACCGAGGAATGGCTCGAGGCCCACCGGGTCGCCCATGGCGTCGGACTCCGGTCGAACGTGACGATGATGTTCGGCTCGATCGAACATCCCCGCAGCTGGGCGCGCCATCTGGTCCTCACACGTGACCTCCAGCGCAGCACCGGCGGCTTCACCGAGTTCGTCGGGCTGCCCTTCGTGCACATGGCCTCACCCATCTACCTGCAGCACAGGGCCCGGCGCGGCCCGACCTTCCGTGAGGTGGTGCTGGTGCACGCGGTCGCCCGGATCGCCTACCACGGCGACATCGACCACATCCAGGGCTCCTGGGTGAAACTCGGCCTGGGCGGCATGGCCCAACTGCTGTCGGCCGGGGTGGACGACCTGGGCGGGACCCTGATGGACGAGAACATCAGCCGCGCTGCGGGCGCCCAACACGGAACCGCGGTCGGTCCGCAGGACTTCGCGGCCATGGTCGAGCCGCTCGGTCGTCGCCTGGTGCAGCGCAGCACCCTCTATGAGCACCTCGGCGAGCAGCGGCTCTCAGCCGGAGCCCTCTGAGTGCATCGTGACCCTGGTGGCAACGCCCCCGGGATCGACAGCGGCGGTCACCGTGCCGGTGTAGCGGGCACCGTCGACCTCGAACTTGACCGCACCGGGGGTGCCCGCCGGCAGCACCAGCACCACGCCGCGCAAGGAGTAGCCACCCCGCGAGCCGAGGTCGTGGGACAGGTCGCCTCCGGGTGGGGTGAGCGCGACCGGTGAACCGGAGTCGGGCCGGAAGCTCCACGCCCCATCGGCAAGCGCCGGGCCGATGTCGGGCATCTCTGCCATCACCGCGCGACCCTGGCCGTCCCCGAAGCGTGGTGGGGTGACCGTCACGGTCGTGTTGAACACCCGAGCGGGACCGTCACAATACTTCACCGCCACCGACACCGTGCGCGCCCCGGTGCTCGCGAACTGCACACGGTCGTGCAGGGTCGCGGTGCTACCGGACCCGCCGCCGCACGCGCCGGAGGGACCCTGTGGCGAACCCGTCAACCGCGGGGTACCGGGTTCGTCGGTGCTGACCGCGATCGACGGAGCTCCGCCCGGGCCGTCGGGATCGGTGAACTCGAAGCGCAGGTCGAGCAGCTCACCGGCGGCACCCGATGCCACCTCGAGGGTCCCCGAACCGGGGCGGTCCAAAGCTGTGGTCGGAGCCGTCGACGGGGCGGGATCCGTTGCGGGGACCGTGGTCGGTGGGGCCGCCAGGGTGATCGTGGGTTGCACGGCCGTGGTCGTGG
>CAYVYG010000018.1:0-17824 GCA_964454385.1 uncultured Microthrixaceae bacterium | reverse complement strand
TCCCGGCGCTGCGCCTGTGGACAGTCCTCTGGACTATTTTCGTCCGGATGGAGCGACTCGCGCCCACCGGCCCGGCGTTGGATGCGCTCGAGGCGATCGTCTCGATGCTTCCGACCCTCGGGGCAGAGCCTCCGGTCGAGCGGCCGTGGGTGTCGACGGACATGGTCATGAGCATGGACGGCGCCTTCTCGCGCGAGGGCACCTCGGGTGGGCTCAGCTCCGCCGCCGATCATGCCCTGTTCATCGCACACCGATCCCTCTCGGACGCTATCCTGGTCGGCGCTGCCACGGTCCGCAAGGAGGGCTACCGACGTCCTTCGGTCTCCGCTGCGGCCAGCGAGGTGCGCGAGAAATACGGCCAACAGGCGGTGCCCCGGCTCGTGATCACCTCGGTGAGCCTCGACCTCGGAGAGGACACGCCGCTTCTCCGCGGTGACCCACCGTCTCCGATCATCGCCCATCCCGCGTCCGCGGACACGGGTCGCGCCCCCGAGGGCTTCGAGCTGCTCGAGGTCGGCGAGACCCGGGTGGACCTCCGATCGCTGTTGGGCCGGCTGAGGGAGCGCGGAGTCGACAGGGTCGCCTGCGAGGGTGGACCCCGACTGCTCGGCCAACTCGCCGAGCAGGACCTCATCGACGAGTACCTGGTCACCATCTCGCCGCAACTCGTCGGCGGTGAGATGGTCGGCCTGCTCGGAGCGACCAGCCCGCGGGGAACCGACTTCGGATTGCACGAGATCATCCGTGACGGCGACCACCTGATGTGCTCCTACCGTCGTAACCGGGACCCGGCGCTCTGAGCCCAGGCGCTCTGAACCCAGGCGCTCTGAACGCCGGCGCAAGCGCCGAGCGGGATGCTCCCCGACGACGCCGCAGCTCGGCTCCTCTTCGGTCGAGCGCGGGTAGAGCAAGTCGGTGGAACAAGTCACCCGTCGAGCCCGGGAAGAGCGAGCACCTGGCCGATCTCCAGGGCGGTGTCGCCTCCGTTGAGGAACCTTATGGCCTCCGACATCTCGCGTGGATCCGCTTCGGGTGCCCATTTCAGCGCCACGGAACGGATCGTGTCACCGGGCCCCACCACGACGTAGTCACCCGAACGGACCGGGGACCCGTCGGACGCCCGCGACAACGTCGGCACCGCGCCTCCCCTGGCTCCGTCGACCACCTCGGAACCGGCATCGGGCGCCCGCAGCGTCAACGCGACCGCCAGCAACAACAGCGAGGCCACCACCAACACGCACTTCGACAACACGCTGTTCGACGACAAGGTGCCCGTCGACACCGGGCCTTTCGACACCGGATCGGTCGACACAGGGCCCGTCGAAACGAGGCCTGCGGACAGACCCATGGACGGGCTGGGTCGCGAACGCTCCGGGCACCGCTGCAGGTGCCGCGGCACATCTCGGAACTCGGACCGGGTATCGAACTCGATGGTTGCTGCCATGGGTTGAGTCTCCCTGGGGGCTGTGACATCCCCATCGGGATGCGTACACGAACATCTGTTCCCATCCTGCACAGAACGGGCGTTCGATTTCAAGTAGGATTTCGAACAGGTGTTCCACCACTTCGCCATCCGGCACTGCTATGGTGCCAAACAGGTGTTCGACACATCGGGTCCCCCGGCAGTGCAGCCGATCCCTCATCGAGGCGGCCGGCGCACAGCGGGGAGACCGAACGGAGAACCGACGGAGAACCGACGGAACGGAGCAAACATGACCCCCAAGGACGAGCCCGACGACACGATTGCGGACCGGAGCCTCACCCAGCGACAGCGCGAGGTGCTCGAGTGCGTGGACGAGAGCATCCGCACCCGGGGCTACCCCCCCTCGGTGAGGGAGATCGGCGAACGGGTCGGGCTCGCATCGCCGTCCACGGTTCACAGCCACCTCAGCACGCTCCAGAAGCTCGGATACCTCCGGCGCGACCCCACCAAGCCGCGCGCGATCGAGGTGACCGCGGACCTCGGCAGCGGGGCGCACGCCGAGCGGCGTCCGGCCCGCCACGTGCCCCTCGTGGGCGACGTGGCGGCCGGCACCGGCGTCCTCGCCGACGAACAGGTCGAGGAGCTCGTACCACTGCCCGCCGACCTGACCGGTGACGGCGAACTGTTCATGTTGAGGGTCCGTGGGGAGTCGATGGTCAACGCCGGGATCCTCGACGGCGACTTCGTGGTCGCCCGGGTCCAGGACGTCGTGTCCAACGGCGACATCGTCGTGGCGGGGATACCCGGCGAGGAGGCGACGGTCAAGACCTTCCGGCGCGACGACGGGACGACCGTTCTGGAACCGGCCAACGACGCACTCCAGCCGATGCGCTTCGGACCCGGAGAGGTGCAGGTCTACGGCCGGGTCGTCACGGTGCTGCGCAAGCTCTGAGCGCTTCGGGCGCAGTACCGCTCGGCGACCGGCCCACGCCCTCAGTTCGCGTGCAGGTCCTCGTTGAGGCCTTCGGACCAGGTCCCTTCGCGCCGTAGGACCTCGACCGCGCCGGTCGTGGAGTTCCTGCGGTACAGCAGTCCCGATGCCCCGCTGAGTCGCTCGGCCTTGACGACCTGACCGTTCGGGTCGGTGACCCGGGTACCGGCGGTCACGTAGAGGCCGGCTTCGACCACGCAGTCGTCACCCAGCGATATCCCGATCCCGCCGTTGGCTCCCACCAGGCAGTTCCGTCCCACCGAGATCACCTGCTTGCCACCCCCCGAGAGCGTGCCCATGATCGATGCCCCGCCTCCTAGGTCGGTGTCCGCACCGATCACCACACCGGCGCTTATGCGTCCCTCGACCATCGCCGGACCGAGGGTCCCGGCGTTGAAGTTGACGAAGCCCTCGTGCATGACGGTGGTCCCCTCCGCGAGGTGGGCACCCAGGCGGACCCTCGATCCATCTGCTATCCGCACCCCGCTGGGAACCACGTAGTCGAGCATCCGGGGGAACTTGTCGACACCGTTGACGACCAGAGGGACACCCGCGACGAGCGCCGCACGCTGGGCGGCGGGAAACGATTCGACATCACACGGCCCCGCTGATGTCCACACGGCGTTAGCGAGCAGCCCGAACAGCCCGTCGAGGTTGCAGCCGTGCGGAGCGATCCTGCGGTGTGACAACAGGTGGAGGCGCAGGTAGGCGTCGTGGATGTCGACTGGAGGTGCATCCAGATCCTCGACGAAGGTGACGACCGCGACTCGACGAGTAGGCAGGACCGACGGCGCCGAGTCAGCCGACGCGGGTCCCATCATGTCGGCCAGTCCTGCCAGCATCGCCAGGTTCGGGTGCTCGTCGATCCTGTCGAGCACCGGTTCACTCCGCGCCAGGACCTCCGCGCAGGCGTCGGAATCGAGCCTGCAGGTAGCCGCACCGCTGTCATGACCCACCACATCGGCCAGCAGGGCGGCTGCGCCGAGGTTGTCGCCGAGGTTGACCACACCGAACCAGGTGTCGAGCACCGAGCCGTCGCCATCGGCGATCGTTGCGGTCCCCAACCCGAACGCCCGGGGCGCCACGTAACCGGGCCGCTGCGAGAGCCGTCGCACCGCGGCCTCGAACTCCTCGGTGTCTGCGGGCCTTCTGTCGGTCAATGCTCCTCCTCGTGTGAGTAGCTCCTCAGAAGCCGATCCGGATCGCCTCGTCGAGCGAGTCGTACACTCCGATCAGGTCGGCATTCCGAACGCGTTCGTCGCGGGTGTGAGCCAGCAAGGGGTCCCCGGGACCGTAGTTCACCGCGGGCACACCCATCGCAGCGAAGCGAGCCACATCGGTCCAACCCAACTTGGCCCGCACCGCGATCTCCCGACGCTGGACCAGGCCCGATACGAAGGGATGGTCCAGTGCCGGCAGGGCTGCGTCGGCCACATCGATGACCTCCACATCGTCCTCGTCGTGGATATGACCAGACAGCAGCTCCATGACGTGTTCGAGCGCCTCTGGCGAAGTCCTGTCGGGAGCGAAGCGATGAGCCATCTCCAGCTCGACGCGATCCGGAACGACGTTTCCCGCTACTCCCCCTTTCACCGACACGGCCTGCATCGCCTCGTGGAAGTCGCATCCCTGGATCCGGGGTCGTCGCGCTTCGTAGCCATCCAGCGCGTCGAGCAGGCCCCCCAGCCGGTGTATCGCGTTGGTGCCCATCCAGGCCCGTGCGATGTGGGCTCTTCGGCCACACAGCGTCACACGGAGTCGCACCGAACCCTGACAACCTGCCTCCAACTCGGCCCCGGTCGGCTCACCGAGGATCGCGAGGTCACCCTCGAGAAGGTCGGGACGCGCCTCGGCGAGCTCAGCGAGTCCGCTGTGGTGCGCTGCCACCTCCTCACGTGCGTAGAACACGTAGGTCAGATCGATCGGCGGGCGGTCGTGGGCGAGCGCCAGCCCGATCATCACTGCCAAGCCGCCCTTCATGTCCGCAGCACCCAGTCCCCAGAGGGTGTCGCCCTCGATGCGGGCACGCTGGTTGCCGTCGGCGGGCACCGTGTCGGTGTGACCGGCGAGGATCAGCCTCGCAGCGCGTCCCAACTCGGTCCTGACCACGAGGTTGTCGCCCACGCGGGTGCAGCCGAGATGATCCGCAACACCGAGCCTGCCCTCGATCAACTCGACCAGTGAGGCCTCCGAGAAGCTCTCCGAGGGCACATCGACCAGCTCCGCGGTGAGCGCCAGGAGATCGACCGGCGACGAGGCGGTCGTCACCTCGGAGGTGGTGGGGGCGGAGGCTGTCCGCCCTCGTCCTGGGAAGGAGGTTGCTGTGACGGAGGTTGTTGGGACGGAGGCTGTTGGGACGGTGACTGCTGGGGCGGCGGTGGCGGTTGCTGGAAGGGAGGGGGTGGTGGGGGGGGCGGTTGTGGGGGGGGGGGGTGTTGGGGGGGTGGCGGGGGGGGGGGGGGGGGGGGTGGGGGGAGGGGGGGGGGTGGTGGGGGGGGGGGGGGTTGTGGGGAGGGAGGGGGTTGTTGGGAGGGAGGCTGCGCCGGTGTCGCAGACGGCTGTGTCGGCGCAGCAGGCTCTGTCGGCGCAGCAGGCTGTGTCGGCGCAGCAGGCGGGCTCTGGCCGGGAGCAGGCGGCGTCCATGGGGAGGCTCCGGGGGCACCGGGTGCTGGAGGCACTGATCCGGTGGGTGCGCCGTAGCCCGTGGGTGCGCCGTAGCCCGTGGGTGCGCCGTAGCCCGTGGGACCGCCGGGGCCCTGGTTCTTCTTCTTCCAGTTGCTGCGCTGGACCAGACCCACGATCAAGAAGATGATCGACAACACGATGAACACCGCCCCGGCGACGATGCCACCGGCCAGCAGGGCTATGCCCACGCCGCTGCTGAGGATGGAGGGAAGCTGCAGAACCGTGTAATCGCCGTCTCCGGCGTTGCCGCAGGTGAGCGTGTAGCTGCGGCCCTCGACCGTATCGAAGGTCAACAGGTCGTTGAACTGCTCGTCGCCGGTGTCGACTGTTGTCGAACCGCTGAAGCTGTCGAAGCGGATGGCGTCGCCGTCCTCCGAAGAACCTTCGCAGACTGCGGTCCTGGTGAGCAGCACACCCGCCTTGCCGCCACCGGTCGCTTCGAAGGTCGTCGACTCGCCCATCGGGGTCGTACGCGCCACGTCGTCGGCGAGCGAGCTGACAGCGCCCACGCCGACGACGAGGCCGCCGGCACAACCGCCGACTCCCAACAGGAACAGCACGAGTGCGACGATCAGCGCCCACTTGGGCTTCTTCTTGGTGGTCGTGGTGTTCGTGCCCGTCATGATCTGGCCCCCGGGTCGGCTCCGAGCCCCCAGTATCGCTTTTCGCGGAGGTCGGCACGAGGACCCCATGATCCGATCGCCGGGCGACCCCTCATGATCGGACCCTCGAGGCGATCAGCTCGAGCTCGGAATCCGGTCGGACCATCGCCAGGCGCAGGTTTCCGCCAGCCGCCTCTCCGTAGAACTCACCGGGGCTCCCTACGACCCCCAACTCGGAGGCCAGCCGCCGCGCGAGCGCCCAGGAGTCCCCGTCGGGCGCCTCGACCCAGAGATAGAACCCGCCGTCGGGCAGGTTCGTCCCGATACCGATGCGCGAGAGGATCCCGCGCATCGCCTCGAGGCGCCGCATGTACCGTTCACGCTGGACCAACAAGTCGTCGTTCGATGCGAGTGCCTCCACGGCAGCCGCCTGCGCGGGTCCGGGCACCATCAAGCCCGCGTGCTTGCGGACCTCGGACAGATATCCGACCAGCTCGCTGTCACCCGCGTAGAAGCCGACCCGCAGACCCGCGAGGTTGGACCTCTTGGACAGCGAGTGCACAGCGACCACACCGACGCTCCCGCTGCTCAGGATGGTCCGCCCCGGAAGAGCATCCCCTCCCGCCGTCGGCCCGGCCCAGGTGAAGTCGACGTAGCACTCGTCGGAGAACACCGGAACACCCGCATCGCGGCCCCACCGGGCGACCCGATCGAGGTCATCGAGGCCTCCGGCAGGGTTGCCCGGGGTGTTCGACCAGAGACACAGCGCGCGGCGTGCGTCTGCGCGGTCGATCGACTCCAGATCCAGTCGCCAACCATCGTCCATCGCGACGGGCACCGCACGGCAACCCGCGAGGACTGCTCCCATCGCATATGACGGGTACGAGACCGCCGGATAGAGCACCGTGTCGCGCTCCGGGTCGCGAAGGCGCAACCAGTGCGGCAGTCCCGCGACCAGCTCCTTGGTGCCGATGCACGCGGCGACATCACCGGGGGACAGCTCCACGCCGAACCTCCGGTCGAACCAGTCCGCGACGGCATCGCGCAGCGCGACGGTGCCGATCGACGGCGGGTATCCGCGCTCGGAACCCGAACCCGCGAGCGCCGCCAGAACACGGTCCGCCGGTGGATCGCACGGCGTGCCGATCGACAGGTCCACCGCGCCGCCAGGAAGTGCCGCAGCCAGGTCGTGCAGCTCACCCAGGCGGTCATAGGGATAAGGAGGTGGGATGAACCCGCGCCGCGCGACCCGCTCCGGGCTCATGAGCACCTTCTCGGAGCGCTCGGAGCGCTCAGCGTGGTCACCGTGGCCCCTTGACGGGCACTGCGAAGTCCGAGAACCGCCTCACGTCGTCATCGCCCATCCGGGCGGTGACCCTCACCGCATCAGAACCCGGTTCCTCGGCAAGGACCTCCCCCGCTCGATGGACCGCCGCCAGCACGTCCCCCCGGTCATATGGCACATCGAGCACCGCTGTTCCCATGTGCGCACGGAGCCGGTCGCCGATCCGTGCGAGCAACTCCTCGATCCCCGCACCCGTCGCCGCGGAGATCGCGACCGAACCCGGATGCGCCCTCGCCAGACGCTCGACCTCATCGCATCTGTCCGCCTTGTTGAACACCACCAACTCCGGCACCTCGCCACCGCCGATCTCGGCGAGGACCGAGCGCACCGCCTGCATCTGCCCATCGGGGTCGGGAGCCGAGCCGTCCACGACGTGGAGCAGCAGCTCGGCTTCGGTGACGACCTCCAGGGTGGAGCGGAACGCCTCGACGAGCTGGTGTGGCAGCTTGCGCACGAAGCCGACCGTGTCGGTGAACAGCACGGTCTCACCACCGGGCAGCGACAGACGGCGGGTGGTCGCGTCGAGGGTCGCGAACAGCCTGTCCTCGACCAGCACCCCGGCGTCGGTGAGTCGGTTCAACAGCGTCGACTTGCCGGCGTTGGTGTAGCCGACCACGACCACGTGCGGCGTCCTCGAGCGCCTGCGAGCCTTGCGTTGGTTGTCACGGTGGCGACCGATCCGCTCGAGGTCGGATTCGAGCTTGTGGATCTGTCGCTGGATGCGGCGCCGGTCGATCTCGAACTGGGTCTCACCGGGACCACGCCTAGCACCGATCCCGCCCGCCTGCTGGGACAGCTCGAGGCCCTTGCCCCGCAGCCTCGGCAACCGGTAGCGGAAAAGGGCGAGCTGCACCTGGGTCTTGCCCTCCTGGCTGTGGGCGTTTTGGGCGAAGATGTCGAGGATCACCGCGGTGCGATCGATCGCCGAACGTCCAAGGGCGCTGGTCAGGTTGTTCTGCTGGGCCGGGGTGAGCTCGTCGTCGAAGACCACCGTGTCGCAGTCGGTTGCCTCGGCCAGCTCGCGGACCTCGGCGACCTTGCCACGGCCCAGGTAGGTGGCGGGGTCCGGGGAGTCCCTTCGTTGCACCACACGTGCCACCTCGTCCGCGCCTGCGGTCGCTACCAGCAGGGACAGCTCGTCGAGACTCGCGTCGAGGGCCTCGGGATCATGGGGCGTCAGGTCGACGCCCACCAGCAGCACCCGCTCGCGGAAGGCGCGTTCGATGAACGCACCCGACTCCCCTCCGTACTCACCGAACGCACCGCGGTGGGTCTCATCGTGCGGCGACGCCGGCTCGACGTTGCGGGGCGCGCTCACGGAGCGACCATCCCGGCTCTCCGCGACCCGCCCCCGGCTGACCCATCACCGGGCGCCCCATCGCCGGGCATCCGGTCCGGGGAGATCCGGTCCACGAAGACCTCCGCGACGTGCACCGAGGGCCCGGTCAACCAGGCGGTCGAATCCACTATCGCCACCTTCACGCTGCCGCCCGGCATCGTCACCTCGACCGGCCCGGTCCCGGGGTCCACCGAGCCCCATCGGGCGGTGGCGAACACGGCTGCGACCGCTCCGGACCCGCACGCCTCGGTCACGCCGGCGCCCCGTTCCCAGACGCGCATCAAGATGTGGGCCCCGTCGGTGACCGACACGAAGTGCACGTTGATGCCACCCCGGTAGCCGGCTTCGAGTCGCGGTCCCTCGATGGCGGGTTCGACCGCCGAGGCGTCATCCACCTCGAGCACCAGGTGCGGGTTGCCGACATCCACCGTGCACACGTTGCGTGCACCCCAGCGCATCGACTCCCGGGTTGGGGACGGTCCGACCGACGGCCGGCCCATCTCCGCGCTGAGCTCGATCCGATCCCGGGGATCACCGGCGACGGTGCGCACCTCGCGCACCCCGGTGTCGGTCTCGATCCGAAGCAGGTTGTGTGGCTCGTCGTCGCGAAGCGGCGACGCGTCGTCCCGGTGGCCCGGTCCCTGGGGCTCACCCGGGCCCTGTTGCAAGCCCCGATCGCCTGTGCGCAGCCAGGCCTGTGCCAGGCACCGGATCCCGTTACCCGACAGCTCCGCCCGGGAGCCATCCGCGTTCAACAACACCATCTTCAGGTCGTTCGCAGGGTCGGTCGGCGCGAGACCGTAGATGATCCCGTCCGCACCGACACCCAGCCTGCGGTCACACAGCGCCTGCGCGCTCGGGGAGTCGGGTGCGAGGCCCGGGTTCTCGCATTCGAGCGCGATCAGGAAGTCGTTCCCCAGGCCGTGGTACTTGCCGAGACGCATCAGGACCGCTCGCTCCGTGTGTCGGTGGTCGTCGGAGGAGGTCCCCATTGTGGGACGGTCAGCTCCGTTGCGCCGAAGCTAGTGGCAACGAGGTCGGAACCTGCGCTGGATTTCGACCACCGGGCCGCCAGTTCCGCGGCCACGGCCCCGGGCCCGCGGCCGGGCGCTGGTGGATCGAACCACTCGATGCGAGGATCCCGGTCGAACCAGCGCAGTTGGCGCACCGCGAATCGCCTGGTGCGCACCTTCGCGGTTCCCGCCGCTTCTGAGAGGGAGACCTCGCCGTCGAGGTGCGCGGACAGCTCCCGGTAACCGAGAGCCTGACGCGCGGTGCGCGACATCGGCGGATCGATCGCCCGGAGTCGCTCCACCTCCGCCAGGAACCCCGCTTCGAGTTGCGCGTCGAAGCGCCGGGAGATCGCCTCACCCATCACGTCCCGCTGGGGGCGCAGACCACACATCACCAACGGCGTCGGGGGGTAGTGCTCCATGGCAACACCGTGGTCCGAGAAGCGCACTCCGGTGCCGATGGTCACCTCCAACGCGCGGATCAGACGCCGCCGGTTGCCCCTGGGGATACGGGACATCGCGACCGGGTCCAGCTCTGCGAGCCGAGCACCGAGAACGTGGGTGTCGAGCGCCTCGAGCTCGGCGCGCAGGTCCGCGAAGTGCGGCGGCGGGCTGAACCCGTCGACCAGTGCGCGCACGTAGAGCCCGGTTCCCCCGACCAGAACCGCGCGGCTCCCCCGGGCCTCGATCCCACTCAGGGCATCCCGTGCCGCATCGAGGAATCGGGCCAGGTCGTGGTCCTCGCTCGGTTCGACGAGATCCAACATGTGGTGGGGGATCTCGGCGCGCTCTGCGGCTGTCGCCTTGGCTGTTCCGATGTCCATGCCCCGGTAGACCTGCATCGAGTCGCAGCTCACGATCTCCACCGGCGAACCGCCGGCGACGCAGAGCAGCGCCAAGGACATCGAGACCGCCGACTTACCCGACGCGGTGGGTCCGACGAGGACCAGGTGCCCGGGGCCCGACCCGACGCTGCGCGCGGCGCCGCCCGCCGCGAGAGACCCGGCCCGCGGATCAGGCTCGGGGCTGATCACCGGTCTCCGGTTCCGGGACCGCAACAGAGCTGAGCGGCCAGCAACCACCAGTCGAGGCGCACCGGTTCGGGATCCCGCCCGTAGCGATCGAAGAACTCCGCGACGGCCCCCGGGCCGATCAGTCCGACGAGGCGTGCGGAGACCTGGGCGAGGTCACGGTGACGATCCGCTACCGCGACCGACTCCCAGCCCACGAAGCCGACCGCCTCACCATCGCGGCACATGAGCGTGTCGGGTCCAGGCGAGCCATGGGTGAGCACCAGATCCTCCTCGAGAGGCTCACCGATGCGCGCCGCCTGGGATTCGAGGACCTCCAGGAGCTCGGAGCGCGACATGTGCGAGTACGCCTCGGCGAGTGGAGCTTCGGGCGCCTCCCTCACCGAGCGGCGTGCGTCGGAGATCACATCCGCCATCGTCACCAGAGGCACACGATCGAGCGCTCGAGCCTGCGTCACCGCTGCCGCGCCACCGAGTGAGTGCAACCGTGCCAGGTGATCCGCCAGCAACGCGACCATGTGTCCCGGGTCGAAGAGGTGCTCCTGTGACGATGCAGCCCGCAGCGTCTCGTCGTCGCGGTCCTCCGCCAATGCCAGTCCCTCTTCCACCAGCAGCGCCGGGAGAGTCACAGAGCAGCTCCCGCGGGGAGCACCGGGATCCGTGTGCGGTGTGAGGGCGCAGCGGTCACCTCGCGCAGCACTCCCATCAGGTGGGTGGTCGAAGCCGAAGTCACCTCGACCTCGGCGTAGCTCCCCGCCCGGACAGCCGAATCCGGTTCGAAGTGCACCAGGCGGTTGTGACGGGTTCTGCCGGTGAGGCGATCGGGGTTGCGCTTCGACGGTCCCTCCACGAGCACCTCCTCGCGCATCCCGACCCTCGCCTCGTTTCCGATCCGGCTGGAGCGCTCGACGACCGCCCGCAGCCGGGCCATCCGCTCGGCGGCCACCTCGCGGGGCACCAGCGGGGCGACGCTCGCTGCCGCCTCGGTTCCCGGTCGGGGTGAGTACACGAAGGTGTAGGCGTTGTCGTAGCCCGCTTCGGCAGCCACCTCGAGGGTCGATTCGAAGTCACCTTCGGTCTCGCCCGGGAACCCGACGATGATGTCGGTGCTGACCGCCAGATCGCTGATCCGGCCACGCGCCGTCCGAAGCCGCTCGAGATAGCGGTCCGCCGTGTAGCCACGGTGCATCTCGGCGAGGATCCGGTCGCTGCCGGACTGCAGCGGAAGGTGCAGGTGCTCACACACCGAGGCGATCTCCGCCATCGCGTCGATCGTCTCCGGCAGGAGGTCCTTGGGATGTGGGCTCGTGTAGCGCACCCGGCGGATCCCCTCGACGGTTCCCACCGCTGCCAGCAAATCCGCGAACAACGGGCGGACCCGCCGGTCACCCCCGAGCCAGCTCTCCCCCACCCGTGACACGAGGTCGGTGTGATCGACCCCATCGGCGGATCCGGACGCGCCGGCGCCGACGAGCTGCTTCCGCGCACCAAGAGCGAGGTCGCGCCCATAGGAGTTCACGTTCTGACCCAACAGGGTGATCTCGGTCACCCCATCCGCGGCGGCGGCCTCGACCTCGGCGAGGATCTCGCCGAAGCCCCGGCTCACCTCTGGTCCCCGAACGGCGGGGACGATGCAGAACGCACAGCTGTTGTCACAACCGACCTGGATGGTCACCCAGGCGGCCCAGCCCTGTTCACGCACCACCGGAAGTGCCGAGGGGAATTCGCCCCGGTCGATCGAGGATGCTGCATCGAGGATCTCGATCACCGGTCGTGACGATGCGAGGTGTTCGGCCAGGAGCTCGGTCGCTCTACCCACGTTGTGGGTGCCGAGCACCACGTCGACGTGGGGCGCACGAACCAACAGCTCCTCGCGATCCTTCTGGGCGAGGCATCCGGCGACCATGATCTCCAGGTCCTCACCGACGGCTCCACGTCTGTCCTTGAGGCCCTTGAGGTGACCGAGGGTTCCGTAGAGCTTGGTGTCGGCTCCCTCTCGGACACAGCAGGTGTTCAACACGATCATATCGGCGTCGTCCTCACCACCCGCCGGTTCGTAGCCGTCGGCTTCCAGGAGGCCCGCGATGCGCTCGGAGTCGTGTTCGTTCATCTGGCACCCGAAGGTGCGCACCAGGTACCGCTTGGTCACCGTGCAATGGTAGGACGACCGCCCAGCCGTGTGGTTCTCGACCCCACCTTCGCCGTGTCCCACCGTCGCCCGGCCCCACCGTCGTTCTGTGTTGCGTCCGTCGCACATGGTGCAACGCATGCAACACAGAACGGGCCCGGTCAGGCGGGTGATGATCAGTCGAGCGTTATCGGGAGGTCGTCGGGATCGATCACCTCGCCGGTCTCCGGATCGACCGCTGCGGGAGCCGCCTGGTCGCCCTCGCCGGTCTGGTCGCCGTGAGCGATGCCCACCGCGGTGAGGATCCGCTGTTGGATCTCGAGCATGATGTCGAGGTTGTCCGCGATGAAAGCCTTCGAGTTCTCACGGCCCTGGCCGAGCTGCTCGCCCTCGTAGGTGTACCAGGCACCCGACTTCTTCACGATGTCGTGTTCCACCCCGAGGTCCAACAGCGAGCCCTCGCGGGATATCCCCTTGCCGTACATGATGTCGAACTCGGCCTGTCGGAACGGGGCCGAGACCTTGTTCTTAACGACCTTGACCCGGGTGCGGTTGCCGACCACCTCGACACCGTCCTTGATCGACTCGATGCGACGGATGTCCAAGCGGACCGAGCTGTAGAACTTCAGCGCGCGACCTCCGGGCGTGGTTTCGGGAGAGTTGTGGACCATCACCCCGTCTGCGAAGTAGTTGTGAGACCCGTCGACCTCGATGTCGAAGCGATGGGTGGCAGCCGAGGCCGGCTTCACTCGGATCGAGGTGACCGGCATGGGCATCAGCACGTCCCGGGGAGCAACCGGTGACGGCTCCACGTCGAAGCGGCCCCGATAGCGCGGAAGCAACTTGTAGTCCATGCTCGGATGCACGAATGGAGCGATCAGGGCATGCAGCTTGGCTGTCTCGTCCTTGGAGAAGGTGAGCACGGCCTTACGGACCGCACCCCTCGAAGCGAGCTTCGGGGTGATGCCCCAGGTGTCGGCGAGATGGTCCACGAGGCGCTCACGAGTTCCCGGGGTCATGGCCTCGACGCAGATCTCCGAGCGCCCACTTCCTCCCTCGGTCCGCCTCTGATGGCCTTCGGTACGAAGTTGGAAACCGCCATCGTCCTGGTACCAGATCGCCAATGACAAGGGAGTCAATGCCTTGAGGTAATCCTCACTCAGGAACTTGTGACCATCGGCCACATAGACCGACGCGCGGAGCTCACCCAACTCCACCAAGGGCGACAGTTCGTGGAACACAGCACCCCTCGAATCGAGCGACCGGCTCGTGCCGATGTTCGCGAACAACGACGCCTTCCAGTCCGCGTAGTCGACCTGGCGGGCGGCATGCCCCCAACGGAAGCGTGCGCCGTGGCCACTACGCGTGGGCGACAGGGCGCCATCGCCCATGAGACCCCCCAGTATCACCTCCCACTGGGCGGACGAGAGCCGCTCGGTCACGCGTTCCATGACCCGATCACCCGGCGCCAGCTCCGCGGCCTCCTTCCATCCCGCAGGGGTCATGATCTGGTGGTTCCGGGTCACTGCGAACTGCGACCGTCCATTGCCACCGGGCATGTCGACCGTCAACTGGAGGAACTCGTCGGTGGGACCGTTGTCGAACCAGTTGACGATCCTGCGCGGTACCACCTCACCGGAGTCGAAGTCATACGACAGGACCTCGACGTCCATCTTCTGGTTGACAACCTTGCCGATCTTCTCGGTAGTTCCGTCGGCGAGCACCACTCTCGAGTCGTAGTGCAGACACCCGAACATGACACCGATCTTCTCGCGGAGCTGGTTGATGAAGATGCAGATGGTCCTGGTTCGGTTGAGGCTGCCGGTGAGCTTGCGCAGCGCCTGGGACATCAGCCGGGCCTGCAGGCCCACGTGGCTGTCGCCCATCTCACCCTCGATCTCGGCTCTGGGTGTGAGCGCTGCCACCGAGTCGATCACGACCACGTCGATCGCCCCCGAGCGGACCAGCATGTCGCAGATCTCCAGCGCCTGTTCACCTGTGTCCGGCTGGGAGATGTAGAGCTGGTCTATGTCGACCCCGATCGCCGCCGCGTAGACAGGATCCATCGCGTGCTCGGCGTCGATGTACGCGCAGGTCCCTCCCGTGCGCTGCGCCTCTGCGACCACATGCATGGCGAGGGTGGACTTGCCCGAGGACTCCGGGCCATAGACCTCGGTGATGCGGCCCCGGGGCAGGCCACCGATCCCCAGGGCAACGTCGAGCGCAAGGGCGCCCGTGGACACGGACTCGATGTTCATGGCGGGCTTGTCGCCCATCTTCATGACCGATCCCTTGCCGAACTGCTTCTCGATCTGCCCGAGGGCCATGTCGAGTGCCTTGGCAGCGTCTTGTTTCGGGTCCTTCGCCATCGGGGTGCTCCTTGTCGGTTGGTCTCCCGGAAGTCTCTCTCCCAGAAGCTCTCGGGACATGCGCTCGTGAACCTACGTGGGGGGTGTGACACCGGACCCCTGCTCGGCTGGTCCATCCACGGCTGGTCCATACACGGCTGATCCATCCACGGCTGGTACCTCCACGGTGATCAGCTCACCACAGGAGGATCACATCAATGTAGTTCCGAACTGGCGTTCGATTCAAGGGTTTCGACCCGGGAGAGGCCGGGACTCACCGGTCATCGATCCAGAAGGTGCCCTCGATGCGGTGGACGGCTCCACGGGGATCGGTGACCGAGGAGACCAGTTCGATCCCAGCGGGGGTCCAGGTGGCCGACACCGGCGCCCCGAGGAGCGAGCCGAGTCGTGCAGATCCACGTCGAGCCTTGATGCGGGCGATCGTGATGTGGCCGTCGAAGGGCGTGTCGCCCCTCGACCCACCGAGCCCGTCGGTGGCGCCACGCACCGCATCGGCCAGCGCCTCGAGGCCGGTCACGGGAACCACCAGTACGTGGTCACCGAGCGTACGTACCGTCGGCCCAATGACCGCGCGGCACCGCGGCAACCGGATCGACGACAGCGCGGATCCGACCTCGCAGGGATCCGCGTTGCCGAGGAACACGAGGGTCACATGCCACTGCTGCGCCGGGGACCAACGCACGCCCGCCAGCTCCGGCCGATCGATGCGGGCGATCGCCGAGCACACCTCGGGAGGCGGACGGACCGCCACGAACAGGCGCTTCAGCGAAGGCTCGCCCGGCACCACGAGCACAACCCGCTGACCGCTTTCGGCCCCGACCCTGCCACGGAGAGCTCCACATCGGCCATGGTCAGCGCGGGTCCTACCGGTCGCTGCGGAGCAGCTGGCGCCGCAGCAGTCCGAGCGCGGAGATCACCGTGAACTCGCGGACCTGGCGGCGCCGACCCGGCAGTCGCAACCGGAGTGACTCCACGGTCCCCCCATCCGCCGGGTCGCCGATGACACATGCCATGCACACCGTTCCGGGAGGATGTCCCTCGGCAGGGTCCGGGCCGGCCACTCCGGTGGTGGCAACCGCGACGTCGGAACCCAGGAGCCGCCTCGCCCCCGACGCCATGGCGCGTGCCGCGTCCTCGCTGATGACCGGACCCGGTGGGACCTCCAACAGCTCGTTCTTGACCGCTGTTGCGTAGCTGATCACCCCTCCGAGGTACACGTCGCTCGCCCCGGCGACATCGCACAACCTGGATCCCACCATCCCGCCGGTGAGGGACTCCGCCGTCGCCAGGGTCAGGCCACGCTCGCGGAGCAGGTCGATGACCACCGACTCCATCGTGTCGTCATCGGTTCCAAAGACCAGCGGCCCCAACAGCCCGCGCAACCGCTCCTCCTCGGCGGCGAGCAGCGACTCGGCCTGCTCTGCCGTTGTCGACTTGGCCGTCACGCGGACCTTGATGCCCTCAGCGCCCGAGGCGAGGAAGGCGATCGTCGGATTGCCCGCGGAGTCCAACTCGAAGATCCGCTCCGCCAGCATCTCGGCGAGCCCCGATTCCGACTCGCCCCAGGTGCGCAACACCCTGGAGCGGATGACGCTTCGGATCCCGGCATCCCTCTGCAGCCGGGGCAGCACGGTTCCGAGGACCATCTCCTGCATCTCCCAGGGCACCCCGGGTACGGCATAGATGGTCCTGGTGACGCCGTCGCTCCCTCCGACCGGACACACCAGACCCGGGGCGGTGCCGGGTTGCTGGCCCATGAACCGGGCGCCACTCGGACGCTGCGCCTGCACGAGGTTGTTGGCGGGCATCCGTCGGGACCGGCCCGCGAACATCGAGACGATCCGCTCCTCCATCTCCTCGTCGACTTCGAGGTCCACCCCCATGACCTCGGCCAGCGCGCTGCGGGTCAGATCGTCCTGGGTCGGACCCAGACCTCCACAGCAGATCACCGCGTCGCTGCGTTCCAGAGCGGTGCGCAGAACCTCGACTATGCGGGCGCGGTTGTCGCCCACCTTCACCTGGAAGTGGGAGTCGATGCCCGCCATCGCGAGCTGCTCGCCGATCCACGCCGAGTTGGTGTCATGGATCTGCCCGAGCAGCAGCTCCGTTCCGATCGCGACCACTTCGACCCGCATCGGCGTGAAACTACAGCCGTAAGGGCTCTGACGCGCGCCATGGACGAGTCGGCAACCAGCAGCACCACCACATGCTCACCCAACCTGACGCCAATCACCACCCGCGCGCTCAACCAAGATGGCGCTCAACACTCGACTTCGGCGCACAGCGGCAGACTGCAGCGCTGCGTGACTCAGGCACCGCGCTCGAGTCACCGTGCGTCGGATGAACATCCGGTGACTCGACAATCGTGCTTCAGTCACACAGAACGGGGGTTCAGTCGCACAGGCTCTTCAGTCGCACAGGCTCTTCAGTCGCACAGCTCTTCAGTCACCCATGGACGTGGCGCGCGAGCCCGCCCGGATGTACTGGATCCCGCTGACCCAGGCGACCCCGACGGCGACCCACAGACAGGCGTCGGCGGCCCACAGGTAGGCGTTGGTGGGAGGGAACACCACGAACGTCACCGCGCTGAACTGCAGGAACGTCTTCAGCTTCGCGATATTGGACGCCTGCACTGCGAGCCCGCGACGCGCCCAGAAGGACCGGAACCCGGAGATGAGCGCCTCACGGGCGCTGATCAACACCACCGGCAACCACCAGAACCGCCCGGCCAGCACCATCGCCCACAGCCCACCGAGGGCCAGCACCTTGTCGGCCAGCGGATCGAGGAATGCCCCCGAGCGCGTGGTCCCCTGGCGGCGCGCGAGGTACCCGTCGAGGCTGTCGGACGCCGTGATCGCGAACCACATCCCGAAGAGCCCCCAACCGCTCGCCCGGTCG
>CAYVYG010000017.1:0-18383 GCA_964454385.1 uncultured Microthrixaceae bacterium | reverse complement strand
CGTTCTCGGGAACCTCGATGATGGAGTCCGGGTAGCACTTGAACCCGGCGCCGTCGTCGTCGTCACTGTCGATCTCGGGGTAGCCACGAACGAACTTGCCGTCTTTCACGGTGATCATCATCTCGCACGGAACCGGCTCACCGCCCTCGGGGCCGGGATCGGTGGCGGCGTGGAGGCCACCCGCGGTCCAGTCGTCGATGGCGGCTGCTGCTTCGAGCACGCAGTCGCGGCTGAGCACGTTGTCGTTCGAGGCTGCGCAGTCGTTCGCGGCGGTCGCGAACAACAGCCACGCCGACCAGCTCTGCTCGCCGAGGATCGCGATGGTCGCGTTCTCGACGTTGTCGTTGACGATGTCCATGTACTGCTGGGTGGCCGGCCACTTGTCCGCTTCCTCGAACGGCGGGAACACCGAGCGGATCATCGTCCCGTCGGCTGCATCGCCGCCTGCGGAATCGATGAAGGTGTCGGTGTAGATGTTCGTCTCGACCACCGGGTTGCCATCCCAGCGCTGCTCGCGCAGGGTCTTGACCAGGTTGCCGAGGTTCGTGGGCTCACCCACGAAGTGGAACGAACCCGCGCCGCTGCCGATGATCTGCTGAGCCAGTGGGGTCCAGTCGGCGAGTCCGGCAACGGGGTAGTCGAACACGCCCGCCAGCTCCACTCCCTGGTCCTCGATCACAGCGAGGGACTGGTTCTTGATGGTCTCCATGGACGGCAGCTTTCCCCACACCTCGGCCATCGACTTGGCGTTCTCGGGCTCGAGGACCTCGAAGGTCTCCAGCTGGCCGGTGCTGATTTTCGCGGAGGGATGCGGGATCGGCTGGATCTGGCCGTTGGATTCGGCCTTCTGGGGTGAGACCGCGAAGGCGGGGATATCCGCGAGCCCGCACTGGTGGAAGTCCGAGGTCGGCTTTCCGGAGAACTCGAGGTCGTCCTGCACGTAACCGCCTCCGACCATCATGAACACGCCCTTGCAGGCCTTGGTCATCGCGGCTTCGACGTCGAGGAGCTTGCCGTCGAGATCCACGATCTCGATCTGCAGCCCGCCGATGCCTCCCTGGTCGTTGCACCATGCGGCGAATGCCTGGGATGCGTCCCAGACCTCCTTGTTGAGCCCCGGACGGATCTGGGAGGACCGGTCGTTCGCGACCCCGATGCGCAACACGTCGGGCGATCCTGCGGCCTGGTCGGGCTCGACGGTGAAGTCCCCGTCGCCACAGACCGGCTCGAGGTCGCCGAAGGCCCCGGCCGCCGGCGCGGCGGTCGTCGGCGAACCAGCTTCCTCGGTCGTCTCCGATCCGCCGTTGTCGTCACCCTTCGCTGCGCACGCTGCTGCCAACAGCATGACTACCGCCAGCACTGCCAGTGATCGTCCCGCTCTGTTGCGCACGATTGAATCCCCTTGTGTCGGTGGCCGGGCCGGTCCCGGTCGTATCGGAACTGAGTTGGTCATGCTATGTCACCGCCACAGGAAGCTGACCAGTCGAGCCGTGGTGGCAGAGTCGCAGAGGTGCATCCCGGAGCGGATCCTCAGATCGGTCGGTCGGGATCGACCACGCCGAGGCCCGCGTTCTCGGGAACATCCACCAGATTGTCCTCGAAGCACTCGAAGCCACCACCGTCGTCGTCCTCGCTGTCGATCTCGGGGCTCAGCCGTTCGAAGTGCCCCGCGGAGCTCACGGTCAACGACATCTCGCACGCACCCGGCACACCACCCTCGGGCCCGGGGTCGGAGCTGGCGTGGAGGCCGCCTGCGGTCCAGTCGTCGATCGCGGCTGCTGCTTCGAGCACGCAGTCGCGGCTGAGCACGTTGTCGTTGGATGCAGCGCAGTCCTTCGCCGCAGTGGCGAACAACAGCCATGCCGACCAGCTCTGCAGCCCGAGGAACGCGATCTTCGCGTCCTGCACCTCCTCGTTGACGATGTCGATGTACTGGCGGGTGGCGGGCCAGCGGTCGGCCTCCTCGAAGGGATGGAAGCTGGTGCGGATGACCGTGCCCTTTGCATTCTCGGCACCGGCGGTGTCGATGAACAGCTGGTCGTACGCGTTGGTCTCGAGAACAGGATTGCCATCCCAGCCCTGTTCGCGCAGGGTCTTGACCAGGGTGCCTATGTAGTTGGGCTCGCCCACGAAGTGGAACGACCGGGCACCGCTGCCGATGATCTCCTGAGCGAGAGGTGTCCAGTCGGCGAGACCCGTGGCCGGGTAGTCGAAGACCCCCACGAGGTCGACGTCCTGGGAGGCGATGGTCGCGAGTGCCATGTTCTTGATGGCCTGCATCGAGGGCAGGTTGCCCCAGACCTCGGCGATCGATGCAGCGTTGTCGGGCTCGAGGGCGATGTATCCCTGCAACCAGCTGTTCGAGATCTTCGTGGCGGGGTGTGGGAGCGGTTGGACCTGGCCGTTCGACTCGGACTTCTCCGGCGAGACCGTGATCGCGGGGATGTCCGCGAGTCCGCAGCGGTGGAAATCGGAGTTCGGTTTGCCGGAGAACTCGAGGTTGTCCTGCACGAAGCCGCCGCCGACCATCATGAACACGCCCTTGCAGGCCTTTGTCATCACCGTCTCGACCTCGAGGAGCCTGGCGTCGAGGTCGACGATCTCGATGGGCAGCCCACCGATGCCGCCCTGGTCGTTGCACCATGCGGCGAACGCCTGCGAAGTGTCCCAGATCTCCTTGTTGAGCCCCGGGCGGATCTGTGATGACCGGTCGTTCGCGACGCCGATGCGCAACGTGTCGGGTGAGCCCGCCGCCTGGTCGGGCTCCACGGTGAGGTCTCCCTCGCCGCAGACCGCTTCGAGGTCGCCGAAGGACCCGGCTGCTGCATCGGTGGTCGGCTGCTGCGAACCGACTGGCTCGCTCTCCTCGCTCTCCCCGGTGCCCCCCTGTTCGTCACCTTTGGCGCTGCACGCACCGGCGACGAGAGCGACCACGACTGAGATGACTGCGACCGCCACGACCGCGGTGGCGGGTGCGCTGTCGGCACGCGTTCTGGGCATCACGGCTGTTCCTGTTCTCGCCCCACGGATCCGTCCCCGGTGGATCCGACGGTCACGATAGTCGTCGCGGGCTCAGGGGACCACTAGCACCTTCGCGTGACGATCGGGGTCGCGCAGCTCCTCGAACGCGTCGGCCACCCCGCGGAGGTCCACCGTCGCGGTGATCATCGGGGTGACGTCGATCTCGCCCTCGGATATGCGCCGCAGCGTCCGGGTGAACTGATCCGGGTCGTAGCCGAGCACGAACTGGTAGTTGAGCTCGCGGACCACTGCGGCCATCGGGTGGATCGTGTCGCTCTGCATGCACACGCCAACCACCACCACCTGGGCTCCCCGCGGTGCGGCGCTGGTCGCTGTGTCGATCATCCCGCGTATACCCACGGCCTCGAAGATGACGAGCTCCCCGCGACCCGCTACGCGTCGCCAGGCCTCGAGCGCGGGTTCCTCGCGGGGATCCACGACCTCGCTCGCCCCCATGGTGGAAGCGAGCGCGCGACGTCGCTGCGAGAGGTCGGCTGCGACGATCGTCTCGACCCCAGCCAGCCGGAGGGCCGAGATCGTGGCGAGCCCGATCGGCCCCGCACCGAGGACCACAGCGTCGTGGCGCGCGGTGATGCGGCTCATCTCCACCGCATGGAGACCCACCGCCATGGGTTCGGTCAGCGCTGCTTCGCGTGGCGCCAGCCCGTTGGGCACCTTCAGGCGCAGCATATCGGAAAGCACGATGCGCTCGGAGTACCCGCCCGGGTATGCCGAGGAGTATCCGACGGGATGGATCCCCGCGGCGTCCATGACGATCGGGATGGACACGACCACGTCGCCGACGGAGGTGTTGCCCACGTTCTCGCCGACCTCGACGACCCGGGCGCAGAACTCGTGGCCCATGACGACGTCGGTGGAGGGGTCGAACACCTCGGTGGGAAACTCGGTGATCGTCGCCGCGGTCGACGACATCGCGGTGAACTCGTCGGTGTGGTCGAGGGTGTGCAGATCGGAGCCGCAGATGCCGCACGCGAGCACCTCGGCGGTGACCTGTCCGGGACCGGGATCGGCCAACCCGTCGAGGACCAGCGCTCCGGCGCGCATGACGACGGCGTCCATCGCCGCACGGTAGCGTGTCGGAGATGACCGGGGGACCGTCGGACGCGGACGACACCGCATGGCTCGCAACCATTCCGTTGTTCGAGGGCATGACCCCGGCGCAGCTCGCCAGGATCCAACGACTAGGCGCAAGGGTGGAGGTCCCGGCTGGTGAGATCCTCGTCGACCAGGGCGACCCCGGCACATACTGCTACGCGATCGCGGATGGCACCGCGGGGGTGTTCGTGCGCAACGAGCATGTCGCAACCGTCGGGCCCGGCTCCACCATCGGTGAGATGGCGCTGATCGACCACCGGCCCCGCACCGCCACGGTGGTGGCCAACGAACCGATGGTGCTGTTGCGACTCGACACCAGGGCGTTCAACGCGCTGCTCGAGGACATGCCCAAGGCGGCCGAGCGCATCCACGACATCCTGGCATCGCGCCTGCGCGACTGAGCAATCTCGCCGCTGGGCGCTGCTTCCCGGCAGGCGGGCGCCCAGCGGGCTGCGCGTCCTTGCGCCGGGCGGTCGCTCAGTCGGCCAGGTGGGTTCAGTCGGCCAGGTGGATGGTTCCGTCGGTGTCGAGCGCGGCCGGCCGCCCTCCGATGTCACCGCAGGTGGCGGTTGCCATCAGCTCCGGGTCCGCGCTCGTCGCCCACACGCGCCGGCCCTCAGGTGTCAGGCAGCTGCCGAGGTAGCGCTCGGGTTCGTTCGAGCGGTCGTGCATGACCGTCCAGGTCTCCACCGACGCCGGTCCCTCGTAGCTGTCGAGCACCTCGCGGGGTGCTGCTGCGGCATCGATGTCGTCCTGCGGACGCTCGTAGCGGAACCCCCCGGGTGGGGGAGAGCTGCCGAGTACTCCGAAGGCGTGCTTGTCGACGTTGCCTCCGTTCGCGGTGACGAGCCCGAACGAACCGTCCGAGGCACGGACACGCTCGGTCATGGTGGCCAGCGCATGGCCCACCGGGTTGTTCCACGGCCCGCCACCGAAGGGCAACCCTCCGTAGACGGTGAGCGGCCGGTCGAGTGGATCGAGATCGAACTCGCGACAGAACAGCTGCACCGCGGAAGGGAAGCACGAGTAGACATCGAGGTGCTCGATCTCCTCGAGTGCGAGGCCCGCCAGCTCCAGCGCCCTCGCGCCGGCGACGCCGATCGACGGGGAGCGGGTGAAGGACCGCCGCCGCGACATCACCAGATCCGATCCATCGGTACCGCTCCAACAGAACACCCAACGGTCGCGTCCGACCCCCGCTGCCTGTGCGGCAGCGGCGCTGGTGACGATAAGCGCCGAGGACATGTCGACGTCGGGGTAGGAGACCATGCGTTTGGTGTAGGGCCACCCCACGTACCGGTTGGTGGGTGTGGCGGTGGTGATCTCCTCGGCGCTCAACTCGCTGCGGTTCCAGGCGTTCGGGTTGGCTGCTGCCACCTTGGAGAACCCGGCCCACATCTCTCCCACGCGTGCGATCTGGCCGTCGAGCCCGCGTCCGGGGTGTTCGGTGAGCTCCTCGTGGATGATCGCGGTCTCGAAGAGGGGGTAGCTCTGCACGGGCGCGACGATTCCCTTCGCGTGTTCTGCGGGGTGGCCGAAGCCCGGTGTGTCGTCGTCGCCCCAATCCGGTCTGACCGATGCGTCCTGTGAGCCCCAGTCGGGCCGCGTCCCAGTGCGCTTCGCGTTGGTCCGGCTGTTCCATGCCTCGGCCCCACACAACAGGGCGACGTCGAGCTGCCCGGCGGAGATCTCCGAACAGATGCGGTTCAGCATCATCTGGGGGGTGTTGCCACCCATCGGTGGATACCAGGTCGTCGCATCGCTGGCTCCGACGCGGTCCGCGACGATGCGGCCGGGATCGTTGTAGCGCCACGAGATGATCCGGGCCACTGCGACCACGCCGGCACGTTCGCTCATCGGGGTTGTGGCTCCCGCATCGGCTTCGGCGCGTGCCAGTGCCTCGTGGATCAACTCGGTCGGCGCGACGGACGGCTCGCCGCGATCGACTCGGTTGAGGAACTGTCCGCTCCCGATGATCACCGGAGTGCTCGGATCGATGCCCACGCCGCGAACGCTACCCTCGCGGGCCCGGCCCGACCGTCCCGGGGTCCCGACACCGGGTTCGGGCCATGGAGCGCGGAACGTGCTCGGGGCGTGCTCTGTTAGAACTGGTGTTCGATTAGGCTGTCGCATCATGTTGCAGGGCAACCTCTTCGCATCCGGGCCTCCCACGGTGAACGATGTCGACTTCGAGCGGATCGAACTGGGCGCCGGAACGTGGCTCGAGGTGGGTAGGGCAGTGCTGGGCGGCGCCGACGAGCTGCTGGACGATCTGATCGACCGCATCGACTGGAGGGTTGGCCGGCGCTGGATGTACGACCGTGAGCTCGACGACCCGCGCCTGTCGCGCTGGTACCGCGCGGGAGAGCCCGATCCGCATCCTCTCCTCGGGCGGGTCCGCTCGCACATGGAGTCGCGTTATGGCCACCGACTGGGTGGAGTGGGCCTCAACCACTACCGCAACGGCTCCGACTCGGTGGCGTTCCACGCGGATCGCGAGCTGCGGGACCGGGAGGACTCCCTGGTCGTGATCCTGGTGCTGGGCCAACGCCGCCCGTTCCTCGTGCGTCCCATGGGCGGGGGCCCATCGGTCGACCTGGCGCCCGCCTCTGGTGACGTCGTGGTGATGGGTGGGCGGTGCCAGGCGGATTTCGAGCACTGCGTGCCCAAGAGCGCGAAGGCGCTCGGCCCGCGCATCTCGGCCTCCTGGCGCTGGAGCCGGGGACCCACCCCTACGGTCACCCGGCCGGGCGGATATCTCGAGTCGCGCCGCTGGCGTAGCCTGTCGGTGTGAGCTCGATCACCATCGCTATGGGCGCCGACCACGCCGGGTTCCGACTCAAGGACACGATCGCGCAGCACCTGCGCGACAGGGGATTCGAGGTCGTCGATCTCGGGACCAACTCCGACGAGTCGGTCGACTACCCCGACTACGGCGCGGCCGTCGGCAGGGCGGTTGCCGCCCGGGACGCGGATCTGGGTGTGGCCGTGTGCGGTTCGGGGATCGGCATCTGCATGGCTGCGGACAAGATCCCAGGGGTTCGTGCCGGTACCGTGCACGACGCGACCTCTGCCCGGCTCGCCCGTGAGCACAACGATGCGAACGTGATCTGCATGGGCCAGCGGCTGATCGGCGAGTCGGTTGCGCTCGATTCGGTGGACGCCTGGTTGGATGCATCGTTCGAGGGTGGCAGGCACGCTCGTCGAACAGCCAAGCTGGACGAGCTCGGCAACACCGACTGAACCGCGGATCGGGGCACCGGCCGGCCGCCGGGTCCGTCGGTCCACCGCAACGGCCCCGATGAACGAGGAGACAACGATGCCCTGGCCCACAGAACGAGACGACGAGCTGTTCGCGGTGATCGAGCGCGAGCTCGAACGCCAGAACACCGGCCTGCAGCTCATCGCATCCGAGAACTTCACCTCGCCGGCAGTGATGGAGGCCGTGGGCTCGGTGCTCACGAACAAATACTCCGAGGGCTATCCCGGCAAGCGCTACTACGGAGGCAACGAGTTCATCGACGAGGCCGAGGACCTCGCGCGGCGTCGCGTTTGTGAGCTGTTCGGAGCCGACCACGCCACCGTGCAGCCGCATTCGGGAGCGAACGCGAACGTGGCGGTGTACCTCGCGCTGCTGGAGCCGGGTGACACCGTGCTGGGGCTCAGCCTCGATCACGGTGGTCACCTCACCCACGGGTCGCCGGTGAACATCTCGGGCAAGTTCTATGATTTCGTCAGCTACGGGCTCACCCCGTCCGATGAGCGCATGGACCTCGACGGTCTGCGCGACCTCGCGCTCGCACAGCGTCCGAAGATGATCGTTGCCGGGGCGACCGCTTACTCGAGGGTGATCGATCCCACTCCGATCCGTGAGATCTGCGACGAGGTGGGAGCGATCTTCATGTTCGACGCGGCGCACATAGCCGGCCTCATCGCCGGTGGTGCACATCCGAACCCGGTGGGCATCGCGGACGTGGTCACCTTCACCACCCACAAGACCCTGCGGGGCCCGAGGGGTGGTTGCATCCTGAGCACAGCGGATCTCGGCCCTGCGATCGACAAGGCGATCTTCCCGGGCCTGCAGGGCGGGCCCCTCGAACACGTGATCGCGGGCAAGGCGGTGGCCTTCCGCGAAGCTGCCCACCCGAGCTTCGCGGAGTACGCACACCGGATCGTCGACAACGCGCGGGCTCTCGCCGACGCGCTGGGTGCCCACGGGTTCCGCCTCGTCTCGGGAGGCACCGACAACCACTTGATGCTGATCGATCTGCAACCGTTCGATGCGGAGCTGACCGGCAAGGACGCCCAGGTGGCGCTCGACCGTGCGGGGATCACGCTCAACAAGAACACCGTGCCCGACGATCCCCGCAGCCCGTTCGTCACCTCCGGGCTGCGGATCGGCACCCCGGCTGTGACCACCCAGGGGATGGGAACCGAGGAGATGGGTGTCATCGCGGACCTGATCTCGCGCGTGCTCACCGCACCGGCCGACCATGCGGTGATCGACAAGGTCCGTGCCGAGGTCAACGACCTCTGCGCTGGGTTCAAGCCGTATCCCTGAGAGGTGCCGTTGCGTCCGGGTGGGGCCCGGTCGGCGCCTCAGGCGCTAGGTGCCACGCGGTGGTACGCGCCTTCGTCGCCGACCGCGCCCCACCCTAGGTCCTCTGGGCCTCTGGCGCTAGGTGGCACGCCGGTCGGTCCCCATCTGTGGCGCCGTCGGGTCATGGCCGGACGGGTGGTGCGCCGCCGGTAGGTTGAGGTCGTGGCGAGCTACATCGCGGTGATGATCATCTCGGCCGCCGCGACGGCCCTGTCGGTTCCCCCTCTGCGGCGATTGTCGCGACGAGCGGATGCGATGGCCTACCCGAGCGACCGGAGCGTGCACGCCGAACCGACACCGCTGCTGGGTGGCACGGCGCTGCTCATCGGTGTCCTAGCGGGTCTCGGTTCCGCGTGGTTCTTCGGCTCCCTCGACGACGTGTTCGCCACCCCTGGCAACATCGTCGGTGTGGCCACCGCAGCGGTCGTGATGTGGCTGATCGGTCTCGTCGACGACCTGCGTGACATCTCACCGCCGGCCAAAGTCGCCGGACAGGTGCTCTCGGGTTCGGTGCTCACGATCGTCGGTCTCACGATCATCTACTTCCGGGTGCCCTTCGTCGGGTTCACGGTGCTTCCGCCGGACCTGTCTGCACTCGTCACCGTGGTCTGGGTCGTCGGCATGGCGAACGTGGTCAACCTCATCGACGGCCTCGACGGCCTCGCTGCCGGGATCGTCGCGATCGCGTCGGGAGCGTTCTTCCTGTACGGCTGGGCGTTGCTCGACGAAGGCGTTCTCGATCCCTCCAACGTCGGGCCCCTGGTCGCGATTGTCACCGTCGGTGCATGCCTCGGCTTCCTCGCGTTCAACTTCAACCCTGCGAGCATCTTCATGGGCGACAGCGGTGCGTTGATGCTGGGCGTGCTGCTCGCGTCGTCGACGATCGCGGTCGGTGGCCAGTCGGACGACCCGTTCTCGGGCCAGGCGTGGTTCTTCTTCGCTCCGCTGGTGTTGCCGTTGGTGATCCTTGCGGTGCCCCTGCTCGACACAGTGTTCGCGATCCTGAGGCGCGCCACCAAGCGTCAGGGCGTCGCAACCGCTGACAAGGCGCACCTGCACCACCGGCTCATGGACCTGGGCCACGGGCACCGTCGGGCGGTGGTCATCATGTGGGCGTGGACCGCGGTGCTCTCGGGGTTCGTGTTGATCCCCGTGTACACCGGTCGGGGCGATGCGATGGTGCCGATCGGTCTCGCAGCGTTGGGCCTGTTGCTCTTCACGCTGTTCGCCCCCACGATCATCCGCCGGGCCACCGCCCGCTGACCCCCGGAGTTCCCCGGCGAACCAATACCCGGCGAACTGTCCGTTCTGGGACCACACCGGCGAGTGCCACAGCGGACAGTTCGCTACGTCTTGCTGAACTGTCCGGTTGCAGACCACACATGTGTGTGCCACAGCGGACAGTTCGTCGGGGTGGGGGTCGGGGTGTGGGTCAGCCGACGAGGACGGTGTCTGTGTCACGACCGGAGCGGATCACCGAACCGGGCTTCGCGCCCGTGGGCGCTCCGTCGGTCACGGTCTCGGTGCCGGCCACGAACACGTGCCGCACGCCCTGGGACCCGGCGTGCAGACGTTTGCAACCGCCGGGTAGGTCGTCCACCAGGGTGAGCATCTCGCTGTCGACGGTCTCGGGGTCGAAGAGCACCAGGTCCGCGACCGCGCCCTCGGTGATCACCCCGCGGTCGCGCAGCCCGAACAGCTCGGCGGGTACCTGAGTCATCATCTGGACCGCGCGTTCCACCGGCACGAGCTTGCGGCCGCGTATGCAGTCCGCGAGGAACCTGGTCGGATAGCCCGAGCCCTGCATCCGGTCGAGGTGTGCGCCGGCGTCGGAGCCGCCGAGCATCACCGAGGGATGGTCCCAGGCCTGACGGCGCAGCTCCCAGGATTCGGGATCGTTGTCGGTCGCGCCGGGCCACAACACGGTCCGCAGGTCGTCGGCCAACACGACGTCCAACAGAGTGTCGAATGGGTTCTCGTCGCCCCGTTCCGCGGCGATGTCCGCCACCCAGCGACCGGTCAGCCCCTCGTTCGCTTCGGAGAACGTGTCGCCGATGACGTAGCCGTCCCAGCCCGTGAGACGCGCGAACACGCCGGCATCGGGGCTCGCCGCCCGCTCCTGCATGAACCTGCGGGTCTCGGGGTCGCGGAGCCTCTCCATTCGCTCGGGGAGCGGTAAGCCGAGGATGTCGCCCCAGTCGGGCATGAGGTTGAGAGCACAGAAGTTCAAGAAGCTCATGTTCATCGGCACGATCACAGGCATCGTGAGAGCGACCACCCGCGCTCCGGCGTCGCGGCAGCGGTCCATGGCCGCGAGCTGGTTGCGGTAGCGCTCAGGCGCGTGGCTGTCGATCGTGAGCACGTTCCAGTTGAGCGGGCGCTTCCCGGTGAGCGAGAAGTTGATCATGAAGTCGACCTCGTCGTCCTCGAAGCCATCCAGGCAACCGTCGGAGGCGAACTCGAGGGTGGTCCCGTCGTGTTCGGAGACGATCTCGGCTAGAGCGAGCACCTCGTCCTCGGTCGCCCAGCGGGACGCCACCGGTTGCTCGTCGCCGTCGGAATGGGTGCGAGCCCGCGTCGTCGAGAAGCCGAGACCCCCCGAGGCCAGGCTCTCCGCGAGCACCTTGCGCATCTCGTCGATCTGGGCGGGCGTCGCCTCGTTGCCGACCGCATCGGTGCCCATGACCTGGCGGCGCACGGCGCAGTGGCCCACCAGGAAACCCGCGTTCACGCCGAGGTTCCCCTCGAGGCGGTCCAGGTACTCCGCGAACGACGTCCAGCGCCACTCGATGCCCTCTTCCAGCGCGGGCAGCGGCATGCCCTCGACCCGGGCGAGCATCGCTGCGGTGTACCCGCCATCACCCTCGTTGACCGGGGCGAGTGTGAAGCCACAGTTGCCGGCGATGACGGTGGTGACGCCGTGGATGTTCGACGGCGAGGCGCTGGGATCCCACAGCAGCTGGGCGTCGTAGTGGGTGTGGGGGTCGATGAATCCCGGCGAGAGGATCAGGCCCTCGGCGTCGATCGTGCGGGTCGCGTCGTCGGTCGGGACCGAGCCGGGTTCCCCTAGCGCCGCGATGCGACCGGCGTCGATGCCCACGTCGCCGCGCCACGGTGGTGCCCCCGAGCCGTCGACGATGGTTGCGTTGGTGATGACCAGATCCACCTTGGCCTCCTGATACCTAATACGTGATAGCCGGGATCTGACGGACTGTCAGGTCGCAGGACCATCGTGGCAGACCCCGCCCGGGTCGGACAACGCGTTCCGATCAACAAGCGCAGGAGCATCGATGTCGCACGGGGGTGGCCCGGTCGCGTATCCTCGGCGCCCGGGCGCCGGAGAAGTGGTTCACCAGGGGGATTGAATGACACACGGGCAGGGGACGCGGTGGAAAAGTTCCTGACCCTCACGGTGCTCGGGCTGTCCCAGGCCTCCATCTACGCGATCGCGTCCAGCGGGCTCGTGGTCACCTACACGACCTCGGGGATCTTCAACTTCGCCCACGGCGCATTCGGGATGATGGCGGCGTTCACCTACTGGCAGGTGCACGTCGCGTGGGGTGTTCCTACCTGGCCGGCGTTCTTCCTGGTCGTTCTCGTCATAGCGCCGCTGTTCGGTGCCGGCGTGGAGCGCTTCATCATGCGCGGGATCGAGGGCGCCCAGGAAGTCGTGAAGATCGTCGTGACGGTCTCGTTGATGGTGGCGCTGATCTTCATCGCGCTATGGATCTGGCCAGAGGACCAGGCGCGCCCACTCGGCGGCCTGGTGACGACAGGCGAGGTCAGGGTGGCCGGGGTCACCCTGACCGGCCAACGTCTGTTGACCATCAGCGTCGCGGTCATCGTCGCTATCACCCTGCGGTTCATCCTGCGAGGCACACGCCTGGGCGTCGCGATGCGTGCTGTGGTCGACGACCGTGCCCTGTTGAAGCTCAACGGTGGACACCCCGGTCGGACCTCGATGCTGTCGTGGGCGCTGGGTGCGTCGCTCGCCGCGGTGTCGGGCGTGCTGTTGGGCTCCGAACAGGCACCGTCGATCATCCCCCTGACGCTGTTGGTCGTCAACGCCTACGCGGCGGCGGTGGTGGGCCGTCTGCGCAGCATCTCAGGGGCGTTCATCGGGTCGATCGTGCTGGGTCTGTCGATCTCCTATGTCGGTGGCTACATGCCCTCCGATGCGGCGCTGGGCCCGATCCAGCTGGGCAACCTGCAGCGTGCGGTGCCTGCGATCATGTTGTTCCTGGTGATCCTGGCCCAGCCCCAGGTGAGCCTGCGGGCCCACAGCCTCCAGCGCGTGCGCGCTCCTATGCCCCTGCCGACCCAACGCCTGGCGATGATCGGTGGGCTCGTGCTGATCGCATCGGTCGTGGGCTTCGGTTCGTTGATGTCGCTCACGGACCAGAACACCATGTTGAAGGGCTTCGGCTTCGCCATCGCCACGCTGTCGCTGGTGCCGCTCACGGGCTACTCGGGGCAGATCTCCCTCGCTCAGCTCACCTTCACCGGAATCGGAGCGGTGGTGATGGCGAGCTGGGGAGCGAGCGGGAACGTCCTGTGGGTGTTCGTGGCGATCGGGATCTGTTCAGCCGTGGGCGCGCTGATCGCGCTGCCCGCGCTGCGCCTGAGCGGGATCTACCTCGCGTTGGCTACCGCGGCGTTCGCGATCTTCTGCTACTGGATGGTCTTCCAGCAACAGGACGTGATGCCGGGCAGCACCGCCTCGGTGCCCTACCTGAAGCTCGGTCCGCTGCAGGTCTCGTCCGACTTCGGCCAGCTCGTGGTGCTGGCGGTGGCGTTCGCGGTGATCGCCAACGTCCTGGTTGCCCTGCGTCGCAGCGCCTGGGGGCGCAGGCTCGCAGCCATGCGCGACTCGCCGGTGGCCTGCGCCACGCTCGGGCTGAACCTCATGTCGACCAAGGTCGGGGTGTTCGCGTTGTCCGCCGCTATCGCAGGTGCGGGCGGTGCGTTGGCGGGGCGGACATTCGTCGTGGACGACTTCGGGCTCGACCAGTCGTTGCCGATCACGATGCTGGCGGTGGTCGGCGGGATCGGCTCGGTCGGTGGCGCGCTGTTGGGTGGCCTCCTGTTGGGCGTGCAGCCGATCGCGACGACCGCTCTCGCGGCGAACGCGATCGGCGTGTTCGGGTTCTTCAGCGCCTCGGTCACCCAGGTGATGTCGGTGCTGCCGGGCTTCATGGGCATCAGCCTCGGTCGCAGCCCCGACGGCGCGGCTGCGGACATCGGCGATGCCTACCGGGACTTCTCACGGTCGGGGGAATCGGTCGCGGCTGCGATCGTGGCCGGAGTCGCCCTCTGGTTGGCTGCGCGCACCGAGCTCATCACGAGCTGGGGGATGTTCGCGGCTCTGGTGGTGCTCGCGCTCGCGGTCCTACCCGTGATGCCAGCGATCCTGCCGCCCCCGGGGAGCTCGCGCCGGGGGCGGGCTGCACCGACCGCGATCTGGCTCGTGGTTCTGCTCGCGATCACCGCGGCCATCCCCTGGGAGGACTCCATCGGATCGACCGGGTTCAGGCTGGTTGCGATACTCGCGTGGACGATCCTCGCGGCGATGTTCACGCTGCGGATCCTGGGTGAGGACCCCACGGGTCGGCTCTCGAGCGACGAGGCGTCACCGGACGAGATCGGCCTCGACGAGCCGATCGCTCGCAGCGAGGCTCTCGCGGCGACCGGACGCATGGGGGTCTCCGAGGAGCTGTTGAGCGCGTCGACCGCGGACGCGCTCGCGGTCCTCGACCCGGTGTCGGTGCGAACGAGCGGGGGCCGCTCATGAGCGCGCTCGAGATCAGGGGCGTCACCGTGCGCTTCGGGGGCCACCAGGCGCTCAGCGAGGTCTCGCTCGACGTCGATGCGGGTCAGGTCGTGGGTCTGATCGGCCCCAACGGCGCCGGCAAGACCACGTTGTTCAACGCGGTCTGCGGTGTGGTCGCACCGAACGCCGGGTCGGTGCGCCTCGGAGGCCGCGACATCTCCCGCATGGCCACGCACCGTCGTGCGCGCCTGGGTCTGGGCCGCACATTCCAGCGCCTGGAGGTGTTCTCGTCGTTGAGCGTGGCGGACAACGTGCGCGCGGGGATCGAGATCCGGCGCACCTGGGAGCTCCGGGGCAACGTCGCACGCCAGTTCCTCGCCGGCGAGGCCAAGCTCCCGACCCAGGCGGAGGTCGAGGTGATCCTCGACAGATTGGGTCTCTCGGCGCTCGCGGATGTGCCGGTCGGCTCGCTGCCTACCGGTCAGGCCCGTCTGGTGGAGCTCGGTCGGGCTCTCGCGGCGAGGCCCTCGGTGTTGTTGCTGGACGAACCCGCGTCGGGTCTCGATGATGCTGAGACCCGTGATTTCGGAGCGTTGCTCACCGAGCTCGCGGCGGCCGGTCTGGGGATCCTGCTGGTCGAACACGACGTCGGCCTGGTGATGGAGGTCTGCGAGCGCATCTACGTGCTCGACTTCGGATCGGTGATCGCGTCGGGTGATCCCGAGATGGTGCGCTCCAACGAGGCGGTCGTGGCGGCCTACCTGGGGGTTGCACCGTGAGCTCCACACTCGAGCGAGCGCGCCTCGAGGCGCTCGAGGGCAGGCCGAACCTGTTGGAGCTGCGCGGGGTAACCGCCGCCTACGGAGGCATCGAGGTGCTCCACGGGGTGGACCTCGTGGTGCCCGAGGGAGCCGTCGTGGCTCTGCTGGGCCCCAACGGAGCCGGCAAGACGACCACGATCTCGGTCATCTGTGGGCTCATGGAACCGACCGGGGGCAAGGTCCGGGTTGCCGGCGCGGACGTCACCGGCATGGCTGCCGAGGCCCTGGCGCGCCGGGGGCTCGTGACGATCCCCGAGGGCAAGGGGATCTTCCCCAACCTGACCGTCAAGGAGAACCTCCTGATGGCCACCTACGCAGGGGTCGACATGGACCATGTCGAACAGGTCGCCTACGAGCGCTTCCCCCGGCTGGGGGAGCGGCGTTCGCAGGTCGCGGGCACGCTGTCGGGCGGCGAGCAACAGATGCTCGCGATGGCTCGCGGCCTGGCGGTGGAGCCGGCGGTGCTGTTGTTGGACGAGCTCTCGATGGGCCTGGCCCCGCTCGTGGTCGAGGAGCTCTACGGGATCGTCGCCCAGATCGCCCGGGGCGGCACCTCGATCCTCGTCGTCGAGCAGTTCGCCCGGACCGTGCTCGGCGTCGCCGATCTCGCCGCGGTGATGGTCAACGGCCGGATTCGCACCGTCGGGGCACCTTCGGAGATCGAAAGCGAATTGTCAGCTGCCTACCTTGGAGTGTGATGAGCAGTGAGTGATGAAACGACCCAACCGCAACAGGGCTTCGTGGAGTCCGCGCGCGTCGCGGAGTTCCGCGAGGAGATGGGACGAATCGGGCTCAAGGGCACCGGTGCGGCGGCCGAACGATGGATGCTCGCAAGCGGCATCGTCCTGGTCGTCGCAGGGGTCGCGCTCGGCATCATGGGAGCCGTGCAGACCATCAACGCCGGCGACTCACCCGCTGACCAGCGCGCCTTCACCGCATCGGGGGTGCTGTTGGGGATCCTCCTCGCGGTCGCGGGTGCAGCGCTGTTCCTGCGGTTCTCCATCGCTCGCTTCATGCGCTTCTGGTTGCTGCGGCTCGTCTACGAGAACCGGGCGGAGACCGATCGGATCGTCGCCGCCATCGAGCGTGCATCCGGTCTCGATGTGACCACGGACGTGACGACCCCACCGGCGGCGCCGGCACAGGTGGCCGACCCCTTCGGCGCGGACCGCGCGAGCTCCTGAGGATTTGCCCTCCGCTGCCGGCCCCTCCTACATTGAGAAAGCTTTCACAAGCAGCTCCAGAGGGAGCCCTTCAGAGAAGCACTCCTCGCAAACGCACTCCGGTGAAGGATCGCCGGGGGTCCCCGAGCTTTCGACGGTTCCGATGACGACGGAAAACTCCGCAGCCCGAGCACTCACCGACGCGGCCCACCGAAGCGCCGGGTCCTTCGAGCTGGTGCTCGGCCCGGTCATCATGGCGCTGATCGGCCTGGTGCTCGACGGTGTGCTCGGAACCCGGCCGCTGCTCACGGTGCTGCTCACGCTCTGGGGCGCGCTCGGAGCCGCAGTGTCGATCTACTTCCGCTACCGCCACCAGATGCGTTCCGTTGCGCGACCCGCCGGCGCGGTGCCCGAGCCGACCACAGAGAGCACCCGATGAGCGACACCACGACCGACCCGGGCTTCGCGCGGGTGACGGGTCCCTCGCCCGCGATGTCGGTGGCACTCGACATGGCGAAGCGGAGCCTGTGGCTGTTGCCCGTGGCGATCATCGTCAGCGCTGCCGGATGGGGCCTCGACGGGGTCATCTCGACGCTGTACGCGTTGGCGATCGTGGTGGTCAACTTCCTCGCTGCCGGCTGGTTGTTGAAGGTCGGCGGGCAGATCTCCGCCGCCGCGATGGGCGCAGCTGCAATGTTCGGCTTCCTCGCCCGACTTGGTCTCATCTTCGTTGCGGTGCTCGCGGTGCGCGATGCCGGTTGGCTGGAACTGGTGCCGTTCGGGGTCACCCTGATAACAACGCACCTGGTGTTGCTGTTCTGGGAGCTGCGCCACATCTCTTCGTCGTTGGCCTTCCCCGGGCTCAAGCCCGCGGCATCGCCCAACCCGTACCTGCCCGAGAACCAGGAGCCCGCGTAGATGCTCGAAGCGCTCGTGAACCCGACCGTGCTGCTCGCCGCCGAAGAAGGTGGTGGGGGCGTTGAGTTCCCCCCGATCAACCTGATCGTGAAGTGGCCCGCCGCGTTCGGCGAGGGTCAGTGGTACGGGTTCAACAAGATCGCACTGATCTCGGTGATCGCGATGATCGTACCGGTGCTGTTGTTCTGGCTGGGCGGTCGCAGGGCGTCGCTGGTGCCCAGGGGGGTCCAGAACTTCACCGAGAGCACCATCGACTTCGTCGAGCAACAGCTCGTGCTGCCGGCGATCGGTCCCGACGGCATGCGCTACCTGCCGCTTCTCACCTCGATGATGCTGTTCATCTTCATCGGGAACCTCTTCGAGGTGATACCCACCGCGCACATGCCGGCGAACGCACGGATGGCCAACCCGTTGATGCTCGCGATCGTGGCCTGGGTGATGTTCATCGGAGTGGGCCTAAAGCACCACAAGCTGCGTTACTTCAAGGACGCCCTGTTTCCCCCCGGGGTGCCGAAGGCCCTCTACATACTGGTCACACCGATCGAGTTCCTCTCGACGTTCCTGATCCGGCCCTTTTCGCTCGCGGTGCGGCTCTTCGCCAACATGTTGGCCGGCCACATCCTGTTGGTGACCTTCAGCGTGCTCACGATCACCCTCGTGGGTGGCAGCGTGCTGGTTGTGGTCGGTGGCCTGTCGTTCGCGATGCTGGTGGCCTTCACCGGCTTCGAGTTCATGGTCGCGTTCCTGCAGGCCTTCATCTTCGCTCTGCTCACCGCGGTGTACATCGGCGGAGCACTCCACCCGGCGCACTGAGTCGGGCCCGGCGCACTGAGTCGAGTGGAGCGCCACGAACCCGAGGACCGAAACAACAAGATCTGAACAGGGCATCCACCCTGGTGGATCCCAGAAACAGGAGATACAGATACCAATGAGCGCACTCACCAACGCCGCAGCCGAGATCCTGGCCCAGGTGC
>CAYVYG010000016.1:0-18815 GCA_964454385.1 uncultured Microthrixaceae bacterium | reverse complement strand
CCGTCATCGGTGTCGGGTCGAGCCGCTGTGCTCCACGCCTCGCCGCGAGCAGGTCGCGCATCGCCGCCAGCGGTGCCGTGGGATCAGCCGCTCGGTTGTCCCGCTCGCCGGGGTCGTCGGTGAGGTCGTGCAGCTCCAGGTCCTCGGGACCCCCCTCACCGGGGATCCGCGATGGATCCGGGGTATCCACATCGCCTCCGGGCTCGCTCGAGTAATAGCGGTTGAGCTTCCAGATCACCCCGTCGAGATCGGCCACGACGGACTCGACAGCCGCCGGCGGCGGAACAGCCTCGAAGGGCTCTCCGCTCAGCGCACCGGTCGAGCGCAAGCCCCGGCTGATCTGGTCCTCGGTCATGAAGTAGACCGCACCCCCGGCGGTTGCCTCCTCGGCGGGCACCGCACCAGCGAGCAGCGCCGACAGGTCCCGGCCGGGCAGGTCACGGGTCTCGGTGTGGTGCTCGGCGACCCTGCCCTGCAGCGCAGACGACGACTCACCGATCAGACCCAACAGCGTCGGCAACAGGTCGACGTGGCTGGTCGGTCCGTGGATGCCCTCGTTCGCCGCTCCCGGAGGACCGGAGATGCCCGGTCCGGCGATCACCAGGGGCACCCGGATCGACTCGTCATACGCGTTGTGCCACTTCTGCATGAGACCGCCGTGGGCTCCGAGCATGTCGCCATGATCCGAGGTGAACACCACGATCGTGTCATCAGCGAGGCCGTTGCGTTCGAGTGAGCCGAGGATGCGACCGATCGCCTTGTCGACCTCTGCCAACAGGTAGTGGTAGAGCCGTCGGTAGTTCCCGTCGGTCGCCTGGGGATACAGCAGCTTGGCCCAGGTGTCCCTGAAGACGCGTTGTGCGACCGGACGCTGCTCGAGCGAATCCGCCTGGGAAGGCGCCTCGGGTACGGCGGGGACCCAGTCGGGTATCTCCGGGAAGCCGAGCGCCTGCCAACCGAGGCCACTGAACGCGATGTCGTGCGGGTTGACGAACGACGCAACGGCCAACCACGGTGGACCGTCTCCACCACGGGCGCCCAGGGTGTCGAAGAGCTCGGTGACCTGCTCGGCGAACAGCCCGTCGCGCACCATCCCGGTGTTCGCGGGCAGCGGCCCGTGCGGTTCGGGGCCGATCCAACCCGAGAAACCGAAGCCGTCGAGGCGATCCGCCCGCTGGTAGGCAGCGACGGCCTCGGGGATGACCTCTCCGTCGCGGGTGTTGGTGAGGAACGCCTCGTGGGTGCCGGCGACGTTCATCTCGGCATGGGATATGTGCCACTTGCCGCGGTAGTGGGTCTCGTAGCCAGCGGCGCGGAACCAGTCACCCATGGTGGGCACCTGGTCGGGATCGAGCCACACCATCGCCGGGTCCTCGGCGGACTTCGCGAGTCCGTCGGTGTTTCGCACACCGTGCAGCGAGGGGTACTGACCGGTGAACAACGTGGCGCGGCTCGGCAGGCACGCGGTCGAACCCGTGTAGTGGCGGTGCAGTTCGACACCGCGGGCCCGGATCGCCTCGCGGACCGGGAGCCGCTCGGCGCGGAACTCGGCCAGCGCGTCCTCCTCGTAGGAGGGGACATAACGCTCCTCGTCGGTCATGATCAACAACACGTTGGGTCGCTTCGATGTCATGGGTGCTCACGCTACCGAGGCCGGAACCGGCCATGGGTCCGGGTACGCTCGGGGGGTGAGCTCGGAGGGCGTCCCCGGTGGGACCGACCGCGATGCGGAGATCGCCCGCAAGGACGCACAGTGGGCGGCGAAGGCCGATGCCGCGCACGGCGCTGCGGGATTCCGCGGGGACGCGGGTGGTGCGGCGGGCGCTACCGACCACGGCGCAGCGGGTCCGGCCGCACCAGGTTACGCAGCCGGCCACAGAGGGACCGGACCCACACCGGCAGGTGAGCCGCAGCCCTACCGCACACCCAAGCACCTGCGCTCCTCGAGCGGACCGCGCTTCAGTGGCAGGGGCGTGCTCGCCGTTTTCGGGATCCTCGGAGTCCTGCTGACGGTCGGCATCATGGTGCTGTTGTTCGTGAAGGTGATCGACGGCGTCTCCGGTGACGGAGACGGCGACGGCACCTCTGGCACCAGTTCTTCCGACGAACCAGCGGCCGGCACCGCTGAGCCCAGCGGAGGTGGAGCAGGGCCGGTGGTCCCGGTGGCACCGGGATCGCCGGATGGCGCGCAACTCGATCCCGACGCGCCGCTGGACTCGACGAAGGCCGCCGCATGCGAGACCGAGCGCCTCACGATCGAAACCGCGGCCGAGGCCTACTCGATACTCGAGGGCACCAGGGCAACCAGTGTGGACGAGATCATCGCGCAGGGAATGCTGACACCGCCCGAGGGCGGGTTCTCCCACGAGCTGTCACCCGACGGCGCCGTTGTCGGCACCGGGGAGTGCGCCACGGGCTGAATGCGCGCCCGAAAGGGTGTGCTCAGTCGCGCAGCGCACCCATCGACTCGAGCATCTCGGCCATCTTGGCGTGGAGCAGGTTCACCGCCCGCAGCGGTCGGATCATCACCCGGAACTCGCTGATCATCCCGGCGCCGTCACAGGTGATGATGTCGACCCCGTTCACGTAGGTTCCCTCGATAGTGGTCTCGAACTCGAGCACCGCGTGGTTCCCGGACAGAACCTGCTTGGTGTAGCGGAAGCTCCCCGGTGGCTCGTGCGAAACGTCGGTATCGGGCGAGGTGGCATCGATCGCTCCGGGGCCGGGGCCGCCGTCCTCGGTGGGCTGTCCCAGTGCGACCTCGCTGCCGTCGCCGGACAGGGTCTCGCTCGCAGCCTGCAGGTACATCTTGGTGAGCTCCCGCCCGGCCTGCGGCTTGAACACGATCGGTGAGACGAACACGCAGTCCTCGGCGAGCAGAGAATCGAACCCACCGGGAAGTTCGCCCCGCAGGTGTGCGTACCAGCGTTCGATTACCTCGTGGATCGGATCGCGCATGACCGCATCATGGCCCATGGCGTGAGCCCACAGCGTTCTGAACGGTGCCATCCACCGGATAGGGACCTGAGACCATTCAGTTCGCTGCGAACGAGGGGCGCTCCTGGGGTGTCACGGCGAGCCGTGCGGAAATGGTGCTTCGACGAAGCACGCAGCGCGCCCCGCGGGAGCGGTCCAACAGGCATAAGGTCGGGTCATGGCAGGCGAGATGGAAACGATGACCGAAGCGACCAGGCGCCTGGACGAGGCGGGCTACGGGGGACAGTTCCTGATCCGCGGCGACAAGGTCGAGTGCCACAGCTGTGACTGCTCGGTCGACGCGAGTGGATTGGTGGTCGAAGAGACCGTGCGGTTCGAGGGCATGAGCGATCCAGGCGACGAGTCGGTCCTGTTCGCCATCACCGCCGACTGCGGCCACAAGGGCACCCTCGTTGCCACCTACGGACCGGACATGTCCCCCGAGGAGATCGGGATCGTGTCGCACCTCAGCAAGCGGGATCGTTAGCCGGCCGTCATCGGAAGTGCCGCCGATTGAAGGGGCTGTGGCCGCATCAGCTTCGGCCCCCTGCGCCTGAGCCCCTGCGCCTGAACCCCTGCGCCTGAACCCCTGCGCCTGAGCCCCTGCGCCTGAGAAACGCCCGGATCCACTGCAATTGACCGACGTGCAGTTACGCTTGTTTGCATGGGCAAGAGGTGGGTGCTCGCAGCAGCCTTGGTGGTTGCGGTCGGAGCCACGACCTGCACCGCCGGCGATGATGTCGCCTCGGGGTTGCGAAGCGATGAGGTACCCGCCAGCGCGGTCTCCCCAGCGAGGAGCGACGCCGATACCCGAGCCGATCGTGCGACCGAGGGTGCGGGTGGAGCTCCGGCCGAAGCCGAGCCGGCAACGACCGCTGTTCCCGCAACCACCTCGACCACCGAGCCAACCGAACGGCGAGCGACCCTGTTGTTCGCGGGCGACGTGTTGCCCCACCTGCCGGTCGTGCGTGCAACCCTTCAGGGAAACGGCATCCACGACATGGCAGCGCTGTTCACCTCGATAGCGCCGATCGTGAGCGCCGCGGACGTCGCGATATGCCACATGGAGGTGCCGATCTCCTCGGACAACTCCCAGATCAGCGGATACCCGATGTTCTCGGCTCCGGTGGAGACCCCTCCGGCGATGGTCGCTACCGGCTTCGACGGCTGCAGCACCGCGTCCAACCACAGCATCGACCGCGGCTTCACGGGGCTGACCGGCACCCTCGAGGCCTTCGACTTCTGGGGACTCGCGCATGCCGGGACCGGACGCACGCCCGAGGAGGCCTCCGCTCCCGCCTGGTACGACGCTGCCGGCATCAAGGTCGCGCACCTCTCCTACACCTACGGCACCAACGGCATTCCGCTGCCCGACGAAGCCCCGTGGTCGGTCCGGATGATCGACCCGGCAGCGATGATCGCCGACGCGCAGCGGGTGCGCGCTGAGGGAGCCGAGGTGGTGATCGTGAGCATCCACTGGGGTACCGAGTATCGAGCCGACCCGAACGATCAACAGCTTGCGGTGGCCGACGAGCTCACCCGCTCGGGCGCTGTCGACCTGATCGTGGGTCACCATGCCCACGTGCCACAGCCGATCGAGCGCGTGAACGGCAAGTGGGTGATCTTCGGTCTCGGCAACCTCGTGTCGAACCAGACCGCAGGCTGTTGCAAGGCCGGGGCCCAGGACGGTGTGATGGCGACAGCGGAGGTCGTCGTGCGCGGCGAACCCGGCGCCGGGACCGCGGAGGTCGAGCGGATCGACTTCACACCGGTGCGTGTAGACAGAGCTGACAGCTACCGGGTCGTGCCCGTCGCCGAGGCGCTCGTCGGGACCGCACCTCGGGGCACCATGGGCGACGATGAGCTCTTCGAGAGCCTCATGCGGACAACCGGGGTCGTCACCCGCACCCCCGACCCGGCGCTGGCGCTCTCCACCCAACCCTGAACGCCACACCCCCGGACTGACCGGTGACAAACACGCCGGTGTGGTCCCACAGCGGACAGTTCGCCAGGGGGGCGGAACCTCAGGGCATGATCCCGCAACGTTCACGCGCAGCCGGCGCAGTCCGACCCGGAGATCACGCGGGGAAGGTCTCCAGTCCGATCCGCACCGGCTCACCGCCCTGAATCTCGTAGGTGCGCTCCAGGCGCAACGAAGGGCAACAGGTGGGATCGCTGTCGACCCAGCCCCCACCGATGACGACGAGGTTGCCGTCGCGGATCTCGATGGCGTCGACCGGGTAGCCGTACCACGTCTGGACGCCGTCGGAGTCGTCCAGGGTGAGATCGACACCACGGGACGCACCGTCGAGGGAGGACAGCGCGACGAACACGTCCTGGTAGGACGCCATCCGACCCCCTGCATTCGCAGGATCGGCGCACTCAGCGACCGCGGCGCCGTCCTCCGCGCCGTCGCCGTCCATGTCACCGAGGACATGCTCCGAGAGCTGACAGGTGACCGGAGCTTCTCCGATGCCGGCGGCAGCGTCGGCCAGGTCCTGTTCGGTCACCGGTGCCACCTCGGGCGCGGCCGCGGCCTCCCCGACGGGTTCCTGGTAGGTATCCGCGGTTGCGACATCGACCAGGGTGAGGCTCTCCTGTAGTTCACCGGCCGGTTGCGCGACCACCGTGCGCCCCGCCTCGAAGCTCGCCCACTGCGTACCGCTCACCGTCGCGGCCGCCAGATCCAGGGCCTGGGGCTCAGCCAGCGGGTTCCCACACGAACACTTCACCCTGGGAACACCCAGCGCGTCGACGAGCACCGCGGTGCCGGCCTGCAGGACACTCTGGCGAGGTGTGGCGCGCCCGTCGCGGAAACCGTGGTTCGTGACCCGCGTGTCCAGGGTCAGCACCGTCGGAGCCAACCGTCCGACGAACTGCTCGATCTCCCCGACGCCGACCCCGGCGGCACCGGCCCACGCCTGCGCCTTCGCCTCGTTCGCAGGGTCGGCGAGGAACGCCGTCAACGCAGCCACATCACACGCACTGTCGTCCCGGGTACCCCCATAGAGCCCGGGAGTCCCACCGGCAGCGACCAGGGTCCCCGTCGCCTCATCGGTGGTCAACTCCCCGGCGGTCTCTTCGATGACCGCCGAGACGGTCTCGGGGAACTCGGTCACCTCGTTCACAGCGACCGAGTCGGTGAACGGGTCGGCCCCGGCGGAGGCGACCGGTTCGAGGGTCACAGATTCGGCGGCTGCCTCATCACCCCCACCCGCCACCACGAAGGTCACCCCCGCAGCGACCAACGCCACCACGACCACCAACACCACCGGCAACACCCAACGCCGACCACCCGAACCATCCTCGGCTGAACCGCCCGAACCATCCGCATCCTGCGGGGGATACCACAACAGATCCGACGCCTGCCACCAACCCTCACCCTGTGGAGCGTCACTCATCTCCGGCCCCTTCCGCCGCTGCCACCTGGGTCGTTCACCGGTGCGTCCACTCGTCGTACCTCAGAGCCCTTGCTGCACGGCGCTCGTCATGTCGTTGATCCCTGCGCGCACCTCGTTGCAGCGTTCGCTGACCCAACCCAGCGCAGGGTTCCCCTGACCGAACCGGGCCACGGCGTCGCCCCGGGTCCACTCCAGGTACGCGGGCGCATACCCGAGGTCCACCCACACGAGCAACTCCGCGACCGCGAGGCGCCTCCTCACGAGCTGTTCGGGGTCGTCGCGGTATCGCTTCTCGATCCAGTCGATGAGCAACCTGACGTTCGCCCGAGCCTGGTCGTAGTGACCGTGGAAGGCCTGGTCCGAGCACACATCCGCGAACATCGCTTCGAGGTCGCCGGGGTCGAGGCTCGCGTCGTTCGGGTGGCGCAGGGCGGAGCGCAGGTTGCGCTGGCGGATCTGAAGTGAATCGCGCGTGAGTCCGATCCGGTCGAGTCGCAGCGCGAGACGCGCCGCGTGCCACGTGCGGGCGACGAGGTCACCGGGGATCAGCACGACTGCCGCCAGAGCCAGCACGACCGCGAGCCCCACGAGCACCGGCGCGAACCCGGCATCGAGGTCGAGCGTCGAACCGTCTGCACTCGCCACGGTGCCGAGCTCGGTCACATCGAGCCACATCCATGCCGTGGCTACCACCGCAGCTCCGAGGAGGACCGGGCGGTGCCAGACCCGGTACCTGCGGGCAAACGTCATGATCCCCACCAACGAGATCAGCACGCCCGCCATGACGAAGACCAGGCCGTCGCCACCCGACCAACCCGCACGGGACCCCACGGTACCCACACCATCGGCGTCGATGCTCACGCCGCGCACCAGCGCGTCGGCATCGGGACCGCTCACCCAGGGAGCGAACGCGGCGAGCACCATGCACACACCGGCTGTCACCGAGAGGGCGGCTCCGATCAACCTGCGCGGTGCGACCGAGCTGGCCAAGACGACGATCGGGTTCGAGCCCGGTGCCGGTGCCGGGTCGAGGGCCGAAGCGCTCATGACGCCGAGCGGATCACGTCCGCGGTGGTGGTGGAGACAGTCATGAACAGGATCGCAGGCACCGCCACGAACGCGAGCGGGTAGAGCACCAATCGGCGCAGGAAGTGCAGGCGCCGGCCACGCAGGAAACCGGCTGCGGCGACGAGTGAACCGGGCAGGATCAACATCAGCGTGGTGACCGAGATGACGTACCGCGCCAGGCTGTCTCCGGGACGGGGAAACAGCGGCGCGAGAAACGACTCGTTGGCTATCGCGGACACACCGTTGGCGAGGGCGGTGACCAGCAGGTAGATCAGCACGGCCGGGATCGCCAGCAGGAGCAACAGACCCAACCCTCCGTCACCTGCGGAGCTCTGCGTCTGCGAGGCGTGCTGTTCGGACATGCGGCGCATCTCAGCGCGGTCGTGCTCCTCGCCGATCGCTCCCCACACACCCTTGCCGACCGCGATCGAGAGCTCGTTGTCGGACAGGTTCCTCAGTTCATCTGACACGTGACCACCTCATCTCATCCCTGCTGAGCGAACGACTTCGCCGTGCTGCTGCGGCGCACGAGGACGACCACCAGCACGACCAGACCCGCCACCGCCATCGCCAGCCCGCCGATGACACGCACAACGATGGAGCCCGGCGATGGGGTCGGCCCCACCGCCACCCCGACGATGTCTGCTGACGGCGAGAGCACCGACAGCTCATAGGTCCCCGGTCGCGCATCGAAGGTTCCCCAGGCGAGTCCGTCGACCTCCCGGTCGGAGCGCTGCGTCCGGTACTCGTGGGAGGGTTCGAGCGCGATGTCAACCGGTGACCCGCCAGCGTCGGTGAGCGCGACCTCCGCGAGCCCACGGGCGGGCAACAGCGCGCTCTCGCGATCCGGAGAAGCAAGGGAGGCCTCAGAGCCTGCGGGGTCGACGATCTCGTCGACCCAGACGGTGTGGCTCCCCGGCTCGTCCACCGTCACCTGGGCGGTCTCGTTCACCGCGACGGTCTCGTAGCCGACAGCGCGTTCGTTGAGCTCACGTTCCATCGAGTACGCCGATGTGAAGACGATCAACAGACCGGCCACCCATAGCAACCCGGCAACCGTGTAACCGCGCCTGGTGGGACCGGTGCGCAGGTAGCTCACCCGGTCGAGCGGTTCCACCGAGACCCGCTCGGGGTCCGCGAGCCCACTCAACCGCACGGCGCCCACGTCTGCCTCGCAGGGTCCCCCGAGGTGGCGATCCGTGCCGCTTCGAGTGGGATCCCCAGAACCGGGACTATCGCCTGCGCCCAGTCACTTCGGCCCTGGGGTGTCAGCTCGTGCTCGTCCGCGGACTCCCAGTCGTTGCACGCCGACGTTGCGAGTGCGATCACCATCTCCTCGGTCCACTCGATCCCGGTGGCCTCGGTTAAAGCGGCCACGTCGCGCTCGAGGCGCGCCGGTCCATCACCGCTGCGGGCCATCCTCTCGGTCTCCTGATAGGCGTTGAGCAGGGGGCTCGAGAAGTCGATCTCACCTGTCGGCGCCGGTTCGTTGGGTTCTTCGGGCACTGGAGGTGATCCCACCGGCTCGTCCGACGCGGCGATGTCGGTGAGGGTCGCGTCGACGCTCCCCACCTGGGTCCAGGTGGCCATATCAGCGCTCGTCCACACACCAACCGGCCCGCTGGACGATCCCTGACTCCCGATCGCCAACCAGGTGCTGCCGGCTCCGCCGAGGCCCAGGATGTCGAGATCGGCAGGTTGCAACGAGACCGGCCGCCACGTGTTGCCTTCCAGGCGTCCCGCGGCCGGGGAGTAGGTCTGTTCGACCATCGGCACGCCGTCGGGCAGCGGATCGGGGTCGACTCCGGTGATCCCGAAGCTGCCGGCGAACCCGAGCGAGACGGTGAAACCGCTGTCGGGGATACCGTCGCCCGAGCTCGGATCGACGGTCCAGCTCTGCCCATCGGTGCTCGTGCGCAACTCGAGCGGGAAGCACCGGCTCGCACCACAAGAGGACACGTACAACAGGAACCGGTCGTCACCGAAGGCGATCGCCTCCGCGTAGGTCTGTTCGTATTCGAACTCGAAGGGCGGCTGTTCGGTCCAGGTGTTGGCGTCGGTGCTCGACCAGGAGCGCTCGGCGCCGATCGCCAACCACCTGCCGTTGCCGTACGCGATGTCGTCGAGGGGTTCGTCGACGGCGATGACCTCGGACCACGTGGCGCCATCGGGGCTCGTGTAGATCACGCCGCTCTCACCGTCTCCACCCACCGCTGCGAAGAGCCCGTCACCGTATGCAATCCCGTGCAGTGGACGGGAGGAGTCGAGGGTCTGTTGCCACTCGGTGCCGTCGCTGCTCGTCCAGATGCCCTGACCCGGCGAACCGCCGGGTTGGGAGGAATCACCACCGGCGGTGGCAACCCAGGTGATGTTCTGCCCTACGGGTGCCTGGTAGGTGTCCGCGGTTGTGACATCGACCAGGGTGAGGCTCTCCTGGGGTTCACCAGCAGGTTGCGCCACCACCGTGCGTCCCGGCTCGAAAGACGCCCACCGCGCACCGGTCACAGTCACAGACCCCAGATCCAAAGCCTCGGGCTCAGCCAGCGGGTTCCCACACGAACACCGCACCCTCGGAACACCCAGAGCATCCACCAACACCGCAGACCCAGCCTGCAACACCGACTGACGAGGCGTCGCTCGCCCATCCCGGAACCCATGGTTCGTGACCCGCGTGTCCAGGGTCAGAACACTCGGGGCCAACTCCGAAACGAACCCCTCGATGTCCTCCACTGCCACCCCCGCAGCACCCGCCCACGCCTTCGCCTTCGCCTCGTTCGTCGGATCGGTCAGGAACCCCGCCAGAGCCGCCACATCACAAGCGCTGTCATCGCGGGTACCGCCATAGAGCCCGGGTGTCCCACCCGAAGCCACCAACGTGCCCGTCACATCATCACTCGAGAGCTCCCCCACCGTGTCATCGATAACCGCCGAGACGGTCTCGGGGAACTCCGTCACCTCGTTCACCGACACCGAATCAGTGAACGGATCAACACCCACATCAGCCACCGGCTCCAGGACTACCGACTCAGCAGCAGCCTCATCACCACCACCCGCAACCACGAAGGTCACCCCCGCAGCAACCAACCCCACCACGACCACCAACACCACCGGCAACACCCACCGCCGGCGCGACCTCTCCCCACCCGAACCACCATCGGGCGAACCAGCCGACCCCGAACCACCATCGGACGACCCACCCGAGGACCCGCCCGCGCCACCCGAGGATCCACCCACACCGGACCCGCCAGCATCCTGCGGCGGATACCACTTCAGATCACTCGCCTGCCACCAACCCTCACCCTGCGGAGTGTCACTCACCTTGACGCTCCTCTCTGATTCGCTGTTCCTGACAGATCCCGGGTCGTAGCTTCGCTGGGTCTGCCACCCCCGGCGCCCCGGCGTCTGCCGGGTCCCAGCTCACGTCGCTGCCGAAGGACCTCGAACACGAACGCCCCGGTGAGGCTCGCCGCCACCGCGTTGAGGGGACGACGCCGCCGGTCGGGCGCGGACGACGCTGCGATGAACGCGAGCCCCGAGGCCATGCTCAACCCGACGGTGCGCCCGGCGCTTCGTATCGATTGCTCGACAGGCGCCGAGCGGAACCCGATCTCGAGCTGGCGTCCGGGCGAGGCTCCACTCACGGTCCCGAGCACCTCGGCCAACTGGCGGATCCGCAGGTGCATGCGTTCCACCTCGAAGAGCACCTGTTGGGGATCGAGCCGCCTGGTGACGCGACCGGTGATCGAGCGCATCACGAACCGGCCCGCCTCGGCCACCGGGTCGACGTCGGGGCACAGCTCGGCGACCGTGAGCTGGACCTGGCCGATCGCCTTGCCGACCATCATCAACTCGGCGGGCAACGCAACACCGTGGCGCATGGAGAGCACCGTCAGGCGGTCGAGGAACTCGGCGAGATCGAGCGCGGCCAGTGACTGTCCGTGCATCTCGGCGAGGATCTCGCCCAGGCCCGCTGTGTAGGCATCCAGGTCCTCCGCTGACACGTTGGCCGACAGGTCCCCGGTGGTCAGCTCCACGATCATCTCGATCTCCTGACGGGAGATCGCGAGCATCAACAGCACCAGACGTCCGCGTGCCTCCTCGTCGAGCTCACCGACCATGCCCAGGTCGATCAGCCAGATCGCCTTGTCGTGCCACAACAGGTTGCCGGGGTGGGGATCGGCGTGGAAGAAGCCGTGTTCGAGGAACTGCGCGAGGAAGCTCCGCAACAGCTCGCGACCCGCCTCGTCGCTCGCCTCGTTGCGCGGCGCCTCTCGGATCGGCACGCCCGGCACCTCGTCCATCACCAACAACCGCGGCGTGGTCAGCTCACGGTGGCAGCGCGGCACTCCGAGCTGCGGGAAGGGTTCCAGGATCCCGGCCATCCGCTCGAGGTTGTCGGCCTCGGTGCCGAAGTCGAGCTCCCGGCGAAGCGAGCGGCCCAGCTCACCGAACACCGCGGGCAGGTCGACCACGGTCGCGATCCGCCGCGATCGTCCGAGAGTGCGCGCGACCGAGTCCAACAGAGCCAGGTCCTCGTCGATGACCGCCGCGATGCCGCCACGCTGGACCTTGACCACGACCGCGGCACCGTCCGCGAGCGTCGCCCGGTGCACCTGGCCGATCGTGCCCGCTGCGAGGGGCTCGGGCTCGATCGTGGCGAACACGTCCTCCCAGGGCACGCAGAGCTCGGCCTCCATGATCGAGACGACCTCGGCCTCGGTCATCGGCGGCACGTCGGATTGCAGCTTCTCCAGCTCTGCGATGTACTCCGGCGGTACGAGATCGGGCCGGGTCGAGAGCATCTGGCCGAGCTTGCAGAAGGTCGGCCCCAGCCGTTCGAGCGAGGTCCGCAACAACACCGGCCCGGCGTCCTCGGAGCCGTCACGCCCACGCCGGGACGAGCGTCGCCACTCGATCACCGTGTCGCGCAGCACCGAGAGGATCTCGAGGCCCCGACCCGTCACCCCGACACCGCTCGTGGCCATCCCGGCCGTTGCGTCGGTTCCAGCGCCGTTGCTCGAGTTGACCACCAGCACCGAACACCTCGCGAGATGGGTGACCCGGTTGGCGACGTTGCCCAACAGGAACTCCTTGCGGCCCCTCATGCCCGAGTTGCCGACGACCAGCAGGTCCGCGCCGAACCCTGCGGCTGTCTCCACGAGGGTCTGTGCGACATCGGCTGCGGAGACGACGATCACCTCGTGGCCGTCACCGACCTGCGCGCCGAGCGCTTCACGGGCGACGCGCAACTCGGAGTCGGTGCAGGTGCCGAGCACCTGGATCACCGCCAGCGCGGATCCCGAGCGCTGCGCGAGGTCGATCGCCCAGCGCAACGCCCGATCGCCGCCGTCGCTGCGGTCCGTCGCGACGGCGATGCGTTGCACGGTTCCGACGCCGTCGGTGTCGCCGACACGTCGACCGACGACCTCCCCGTCACGGCGTTCTTGGCTCAACACAGATCCTCCAGGTACTGCGGTGCGGACAGCGACCGAACCACGTCGTCCTGGCCGCTGACCAGGACCCCGGTTGCCTCCATCGGATCCGACGAGGAGGGTTCGGCGAGCATGTACTGGTAGCCCTGCACGGGGCTACCCTCGAGCGCTCCGGGAAGTGCTGAGCGAGCTTGCTGAAAGCTGATGCCGACCAAGACGCCACCTGGTCCGGACACCCGACCGGTCGGTTCCGGCCCGTCGAGTCCGACCACGGCGCTGCGGTGCTCGGGCGGGGCCTCCTCACTCACCGACACCGAGAAGTCACCCCAGATCGTGACCCGCGAATCAGGCACGCAGATGTCGTCACCCGGCACGGACTCCTCGGAGTCGGGTTCCCCCAACGCATCCTGCACACCAGCGATCAGAGCATCGGGATCTTCGTAGGGAAGCGTGTCGAGTGACTCACCGGAGCCGTCCACGATCTCCAGAGCCTCGCCGCCGATGACCACCTTCCCATCCACGTCGGGCTCGGGCTCCTCCTCGGCCGTCACGACACCGGTCACCACCACCACGTCGCGCAGTGTTTCGCTGGATGCCCCGACACTTTCCCAGTTGGACAGATCACCGCTGCGGTAGATCTCGGTGGACTCGCCCGAGGGGTTGTCCGTAGCGACTGCATACCAGCCACCAGGACCTGTCGAGAGGCTCCAGAACCACAGATTCCCAGGACTGTGGGAGACCTGCTGCCAGACCTCATCGGAATCGACCTGCCAGACCCTGGGGCTCGATTCGCTCTCGGACTCCGGATCGGACGAGGGCCCCCGTACAGCACCGACGGTTGCAAGCGTTCCATCGGTCGCCGTCGCGATCCCTCCGAGACACTCGGCCTGTGGATCCGGAGCCGCTATCGGTGATCTCGTCCACGCCGCGCCGTCGGCGCTGCTCAAGAGGTCATACAGCCGGCACGGGCCCTCCTCGTCAGTCTCCACGAACATCAGGAACTGGCCATCTCTGTGTGTGACCTGGCCGGTGCTCTGGTTCAACCCGTCATCGTCGAAGCGGATCCGGGGTTGTTCGGTCCACGTCGTCCCGTCGGTGCTGGTCCAGGCGCGGTCCCGACCCGGGGCGACCCACAGGCCGTCGCCGAAGGTGACGTCCTCGAGGATGTCCTCGATGGTGGCGGACCTCTCCCAGGTGCGTCCGTCGGCACTCGTGTAGACCGAACTGGTCATGCCGTCAGTCCCGACCGCGAGGAACACTCCGTCGCCATGCGCCACCGACGACATGCCTACATCGGTCTCAGCGGCGATCTGCCAATCGACACCGTCGGTGCTGGTGTGGATGGCGCCTCCGGTCGGCTGTCCACTGCGGTCCAGCTCACCCATCGAGGTCGCCACCCAGGTGGTTCCCAGAGCCGATCCGGCTGCCTGCTGGAACGTGTCGCCGGTGTCGACGTCGACCACCGTGAACGACTCGGTGGTCTCGGACGCGGCGTCGACGGTCGCCACCTGCGCCGGCGCGTAGTCGGCCCACTGCGTCCCGCTCACCGTCGCGTCGGCCAACGCGAAACCGGCCGGCTCCGCGAGCGGGTTGCCGCAACCGCACTTCACCCTCGGCACGCCGAAACCGTCGATCATCACCGCGGTGCCCGCCTGGAGCACCGCCTGGCGGGGCGTGGGTTCTCCCCCGTCGTAGCCGTTGTTGGTGACCCAGGTGTCAGCAGTGAGAACAGTGGAGGTCAGCGAGGAGATGCGCTCGGTGATCTGCTCGGCCGCGATGCCAGCAGCCCGCGCCCAGGCGGTGGCTTTGTCCGCGTTGGCGGGATCGGTCAGGAACGCGTTCAGCGCCGCCGCGTCGCAGGTCTGCTCGTCGCCGGTGCCGCCGTAGAGCCCGGGGGTCGTCCCCACGGCCACGAGCGTGCCGGTCGTGTCGTCTGTAGGGAGCTCCTCGACGGTCTCGGTCACGACGGCCCGCACGGTCTCGGGGAACTCGGCGACCTCGGTGATCACAACCGATTCTGTGAACGGGTTCGGTCCGGTCGACTCGACGGGTTCGAGGAGCACACTCGCCTCGGCGGTGTCGTCCCCGCCGGCGACGACGAAGGTGACGCCGGCCGCGATCAGCGCCACGACCACCATCAGGGCCGCAGGCAGCAACCAGCGTGGTCCGCGACGCTTTGCATCGGACCGTGAACCACCGGCGCCGTCGCGCGGCGGATACCACTTGAGATCGGATGCCTGCCACCAACCCTCACCCTGTGGTGTATCGCTCATCGCCGTTCACCTCCTCTCGCGGGTGCAGGCCTGTAGGTCTCCATCACGGTCTCACCCGGCCGGGAAGCTGATCGTCGCTTCGCCTGTGGTCTGTCCGAAGTTGAACACCCGGTCCTGGCTGCTGATCTCCTGGACGTTGTCGCCGGGTGCGATCGTGAGGGTGGCCTCGGTGATCTCCGCGGGCACCTCGAAGGCGATGTATCCGGGCAGCGACGTTCCGGACTGGGCCTTGTAGGTCTCGCCATCCGCGCTCAGGGTGATCATCTCCGCGTTGAGCTGCGGGTTGTTCACCCGGTAGCTGACCGAGGGACCCACCACGTCGTAGTTCGTGACCTCCAGGACCAGGAAGGCGCTGTCGGTGTCCGACGGCGCGGCGTCGGATGCGTCGTAGCCGGCCAGATCACTCAGTGACTGGGTCCACACCAGCTCAGCCCGGCCCAGCACCAGCTGGGTTTGAAGACCCTCGCTCGGCCCGCAACCATCGTTCAGGCACACGTCGGTCATCGGCATCTGGATGGTGGAGTTCACCGAGACCGAGCGCGACGCAGGATCTCGGTAGATGATCGCCGGCGTGTCCCCTGACCGCTCACCGGTGCTGAGTGACAGGGTCTGATCCAGGGTGTCCTCGGCCGCGTTGATCCCCAGGTCCTCCGCGTCCTCGGGGACCGCGGCGACGAGCGTGCCCGTACCGCTCGGCAGGTCCACCGAACGGCTCGTGCCGTCGACGGAGATCGCGAACGACGGGTTCGAGTAGCCGTAGGACTCGGTGGTGTCCCACGAGTAGGCGACCACCAGCAGTTCGTGTCCCTTCGGCGCGACGGTCACCGACTCACCTTCGGTGATCCGCTTCTCGGTCGCCCAGCCCTCGAGGTCCATCGTGAAACCGAGCCCGATGATCTGCTCGTCGACCGGTTCGAGCTCGACTCCGATGTCACGGTCGGTGACCTGCGCGTAATCGGTGGGCACTGTGGCCGCGGAGCCGGCTCCCGCTGACGGGTCATCGGGATCGGGTGCCGGCGGATCGGGGAACTCGAGTGACTCCTCTGAGGGCTTCATCCCGTCGGGTCGGAACAGGTGCTCGCCGCGCTCGAGGGTGTCGTTGTGGTGGACCGAGATGATCGTGGCCCCGGAGTCCCCGATCGCACGGTCTGTCACCTCCCGTGTGCGTTCACCCTCGGTGTCCGCGGAGAATGCCATCGTCATCCAGGCGGCCTTCTCATCAGGTGCATCGACGAACAGCACCGGACCGCACCGCAGGAACGACTGGACCGCGGCTGCCGACTCGTCCTGCTTCGACAGGAAGCAGTGGGCGTCGATGTAGAGGTTCGCGCCGTCGGCCCCGGCGGTCTCGTCCATCTCGGTCTCACCGGTGGAGATCAGCTCCATCAGGACCTCCTCGTCCACGGGCCCCTGGCCCTGCACATCGATGGTGATGGTCCGTGTCAGGAACGCCACCACAGCACCGATGGTGACCAGCACTGCCAGCACAGCGCCAGTGATCGCCAGTGCCTTCTTGGACGGTGCCTTGAGCGGTGGCCCGGACGCCTGAGCCGTCCGCGGCTGCCCACCCGGTGATGACTCCCGGGGCGATGATGCGCCCGGGGAGTGCGGCGGTGGAGGTGGCGGCGCCGGCGGTGGAGGCGCCAACTCGGGCGGATACCACTTGTCATCGGACGCCTGCCACCAGCCCGGCCCCTGCGGCGTGTCACTCATCGATCTCCCCCCGGAGAGTCTCGTCGTCGCGTCCCTGTTGCATACTCGCGCATCGAGTGAAGCAATGCTTGCGAAGTTCCCACGACATCGACCGTACGCGAGGGCGCTCAAGGCGGACTCCGGTACGACTCACGTCTCAGGGATCCCGCTCAGCGACCGTTGCGGGAGAAGTGCTGGTAGTCCTTGGGCGAACTCCAGTATCCTCCCCAACCCCATCCGATGGCCCTGAACGCGGCGACCGCCGGACCATCGGCCGCGATGACACCCGGAGCGACGATCCCGCGGTCCAGGTAGGGTCTGCTCGCCGCATGCGATGTCGTTCCCCCGGAGCTGACATAGGGGTTCTCGAGCGGGTTGAGGTCGATCGCGGTGCCGTAGCTGTGCTCCGACCAGCCGCCACCTCCTGTGCGTCGGCGGCAGTTGAAAGCCGAGGTGTTGTCGGCTTCGATCGAAGCGAAGTCGTCAGCGCCGTCCGCGGGATCACCAGCGATGCCGTAGTCGTCCACGAGCACCATGCGCCTGATCGGGAACCCGACCTCGTAGAGGTGACGGAACACCGCCACCACGTCGTTCGCGACGGCTGCGTTGACGACCAGCTCCCCCGAGCTGGTTCCGCCATCGAAGTCGTGGTGACTGACCCGCACGTAGCGCAGCTCGTCGTAGGAGACGGGACAGCCGGGCCTCATGGAAACACCGTCCATGCGAGCCCTGGTGCTCGCGTCGATCCCGCCGATGTTCGACTCGAACCCCGGACGCGCCGCGATCCCACCGGGCTCCCCGACGGGGACGTCCGTCGGCGCGAACGCTGTCGTCCCGGTCGTAGCGGTGGTCCCGGTCGTAGCGGTGGTCTCGGTGGTTGCGGAACCTGGCGCGCTGCTCGGGACCTCCGTGGACTCGGTGACCGAGGTCGGGTCGCTGCCCGAGGGGGTCCTCTGGGTGGCACCACTGGAGCCGTCGCCGTCGGGCCCACCACCGCAGCACGACAGCATCGACAACACCAGGCTCGACGCCACTATGACCACGACGGATCGCACGGTTCGGCGGGTTCGACGGGCTCGGCGCGCAGGACGGGCTCGATCCGCACTGGCACGTAGACCGGGGAGTTCCACCGACGGGGGCGAGGCCGCTAGCACGGTTGGGTGATCGAGCGGTTGCTCCAACCGGGCACGTCGACGAAGGCCGCGGACATGTAGTTGCCCGAGGCGTCGCGCAGCCACACGCTGGTCGAGTAGCCGAGCACCGAGGACTTGACGCTCTCACCGCTCACCTGGCACACGATGGCGACGAGTGACCCCTCGTTCGCCCTGCGGACCTCCGGGTTCGATGAGTCCGGACCGGTACGCACCGAAACGAAGCAGTCGCCGTTGCCCGAGGCTCCACAGGAGCGAGCCACATGGCCCGGTATCGCAACCCCCGCGCCTACGCTTCCCGACCCCCCGCCCGGAAGGCCACCCGGGTCGGGCGATCCGACCGTGGGCCGGCTGGCAGCGGCCGTGGGAGGAGGTGCCGTCGATGGCACCGAGGTCGTGGTCGTGGTGGTCACCTCGGTGGTCGATGTCGTGGTCCGATCGGCCGCATCGGTCGTGGTCGTCGCATCGTCCTGTCCGCTCTCGGTCGTGGTCGTGGTCGACGAGCGGTCGGCCACCACAGTGCTCTCATCGGTGTCGGAGGAGACCAGGAAGTAGGTGATACCCGCGCTGAGAGCGGCGACCACCAACACCGCAACCGCGACCAGCGCGATCCGACGGCCCCGTCCGCGGGAATCCTCACCCGGCGGAGGGGGAAGTGTCGAAGCATCGCCCACAGGAGGCGGCGGAAGGAGCGAGGGATCCGCAGGGGGTGGCGGAAGCGTGGATGCGTCCACCGAGGGGGCCGGCGGTGGCGAAGCACTGCCCAAAGGAGGCGGCGGAAGGAGCGAGGGATCCGCAGGGGGTGGCGGAAGCGTGGATGCG
>CAYVYG010000015.1:0-19236 GCA_964454385.1 uncultured Microthrixaceae bacterium | reverse complement strand
AAGGCCGGCAACCCTCCGCCGCTCGAAGGTGGCGAGTGAGTCTGTAGGGCTCATCGGGCAAATCCGAAGTAGTCACTGAGACAGTCGGCGATCCGCAGCCCACGGGGGCGGTTGCGGGTCGCCGACTCGCGCTCGTCCCGTTCTGTGGTGCGTACGTCGCACAATGTGCGACGTACGCACCACAGAACCACTTGGCGCTCTTGGCGTGCCTGGCGAGGGTTGTGGATTCGGTCACATTCGCGTGTCGATTATTACGGAACGACTTCATTTCTGTAATAATGGTGACCTAGTCGTGACAAGGCTGTGTACCCCCACCCCGTGTCACGAAGTCCCCCCACCCCGTGCAGTCGATGCCGCGCGGGCCGATCAACAGGAGGAGAGCGAACATGCACTCCGCACCCAACGACCAGCTCAACCCCCCAAGTCCCAAGGCGCCTGTTCGCAGGCGCCGCCTCGCTGCCATGCTCGCCGGAACCGCCCTGGTGGCGGTCCTTGCATCGGCCTGCAACATCCCGGTGCAGAAGTGGGTGCCGGACTTCGACGGGGACGGCAGGATCTCCCAGGCCGAGGTCGATCGCCAGACCGCGGTGGTCGCGAGAGCGCTCGCCGATGCGATGGAGCGCCAGCGCCGGGCCGTCCAGAGCCATCCCGTGCTCGCCTGCATCCGTGCACACGAGTCGGATCGAGCCGGTGGCTACGCGGCGCAGAACCCGCGCAGCAGCGCATCGGGTGCCTACCAGTTCCTCGACAGCACCTGGCGCAGCGCGTCCGCACGCGCCGGCCACCCCGGTTATGCGCGGGCGAAGTACGCCCCCTGGTACATCCAGGACGCAGTGGCGTTGCACACCATCCAACACGGCGGACGTTCCCACTGGCGCGGCACCGGGTGCTGAGTCGACCGCATCCACCTGATGGAGGATCCGGGACTCCCGGATCCCCGTGATAGCCAAATGAACGCGAAGAGGCCCCCGTGCATAGGGGGCCTCTTCGCGTTCGCGTGTCAGCGCCGCGTCCGGGTTGTTCGATCGCAGCGGGTCGGCTTGTGCGAACATCGCTGGGTGGAACCCATGACGGCTTTCGTCCTCGGAGGTGGAGGACGCCTCGGTGCGGTCGAGGTCGGCATGCTCGAAGCGCTCTGCGATGCCGGGGTTCACGCTGATCTGGTGCTGGGCACGTCCATCGGCGCGGTCAACGGGGCCGCCTACAGCGCCGATCCGACGAGTGCGGGACTCGCCGCACTCGAGGATGTGTGGCTCCAGGTCGACAGCGCTGGGCTCCTCGGTGCCGGGATCATCGAGCGGGTCCGTCACATGGCCAGGAACCGGACGAGCCTCCAGCCGTCGGATTCGCTCAGAGGCCTGCTCGAGGGCTTCCTTCCCGGGACCTTCGAGGCACTGGCGGTTCCGTTCCAATGCGTGGCGGCCTGCATCGAGACCGCCCATGAACGGTGGTTCACCACGGGGCCGCTCGTTCCGGCTGTGATGGCCTCGAGCGCTGTCCCGGGGCTGTTCGAGGCGGTGAGGGTGGGCGAGCAGCACTTCATCGATGGAGGGGTGGTGGATTCCATCCCCGTCGGTCGCGCCCTGGCTGCGGGGGCGCAGCGTGTCTACGTGCTGCAGGTGGGTCGCATCGAACAACCCCTGGAGCCCCCGAGATGGCCCCACGAGGTCGCCGTGGTGGCCTTCGAGATCGCACGCCGCCACAGCTTCGCCTCGACCCTCGCGACGCTGCCACCCGAGGTGGAGGTGCACGTGCTGCCGACCGGATCGGCGCCACCGCGCCCCACCGACCTGCGTCAACTCCGCTACGGGGACTTCTCCGATGTGTCGGCGGGCATCGAGCGAGCGCGTGACGCCACGGCCGCGTACCTCGAGATGCACGCTCTCGCATAGGAGGACCCTGTTGTTGAAACCTCCACCTACCGTGGTGCGCCGAGGGGTTCTGGCCCCGGCGATGTGCCTCGTGACCGCGCTGGTGCTCGTGTTCTCGCCGTTGTTGTTGTTGGGGGCGGCCTTCTTCGTGCGGTGGCTGCCCGGTCGTTGGCGGGGCCTGCGCCTGTTGTGGTTCGCGCTGGTGTACCTCGTGCGTGAGACGGTCGGGCTGTGCGCTCTGTTCGTGCTGTGGGTCGTGTCGGGTTTCGGTATCCACCTGCGCGACGACCGCTTCGAACGGGCCCATGTCGCGCTCGCGGGTTGGTTCGTGGGTGGTCTGGTCGGGTCGGCCCGCCGCGTCCTCGGTCTGCGAGTGGTCACCGACATGGCACCGGTGGGTCCGGCCGGGGCCGGCGATGGCGGGTCACCCGTGCTGGTGTTCAGCCGTCATGCCGGTGCCGGCGACTCCTTCGTGCTGGTCGACGCACTCGTGAACACCCATCGCCGCCGGCCCCGGATAGTGCTCAAGGAGGAGCTGCGCTGGGATCCCTGCATCGACGTGACCCTCGGGCGGATCCCCTCGCGGTTCATCGACACCTCCGCGGCCCGGCGGTCCCGTGATGTCGCGACCGGGGTGACAGGTCCCCGCTCCGGTTCGGCCGCCTCCGATGTCGTGGCGTCGATTGCGGAGCTCGCGACCGACCTCGGGCCGGCCGACGCGCTGATCCTCTTCCCCGAGGGAGGCAACTTCACCCGGCGACGCCGGAGGTTCGCGATCGACCGGCTCCGCTCGGAGGGGCTCGATCACCTGGTCGCGAAGGCCGAGGAGCTGACCCAGGTGCTGCCGCCGCGCCCCCACGGCGCGTTCGCCGCGATCGACGCCGCCCCCGAGGCCGACGTCTGGTTCGTCGCCCACACCGGCCTCGAGCAGTTGAGCTCGCTGCGTGAGCTCTACAACGGGTTGCCGATGCGCTCCGAGGTGCGGATGACCTGGTGGTGCGTGCCCGCGCAGCAGATCCCGCAGGGCTACGAGCAGCGCCTCGACTGGCTGTATGCGTGGTGGGAGCGCATCGACACCTGGATCGAAGGGCACCGCCCACCGGACACGCCGATCGGGCCGATCCAGGCTGTACCGTGACCGGGTGACCGACGAGGGACCCAGCACACAGGTGTCCCGCGCGGGCACGCCCGCCGCCGATGTCGACACACGTCAGGGGCTGAGCGCGCACCAGGTGGCCACCCGGTTGGCCGAGGGGAGGGTCAACCACGTCCCGGACGCTCCGACGCGCACCCTCGGGCAGATCCTTCGGGCCAACGTCCTCACGCCCGTCAACGCGGTGATCGGTGCGTTGCTGGTGGCGATCCTCGTCGCCAGGGGTGGGGCGAGCGCCGACATGCTCTTCGGCGGGGTGATCATCGCCAACTCGGTCATCGGCACCGTGCAGGAGCTGCGGGCGCGCGCGGCGCTCGATCGACTGGCGGTCCTGCAACAGCCGGTCGCGGTGGTGGTCCGCGACGGTGCCGAACAGGAGCTCGAGGTGGAATCGGTCGTGGCCGACGAGGTGCTGGTGCTGCGCTCCGGTTCACAGGTCGTGGTCGACGGGGTCGTCGTGTCGAGCACCGGGCTGACCCTCGACGAGTCGCTGCTCACCGGCGAATCCGAGCCGGTGTTCGCCGAACCCGGCTACGAGGTGCTCTCGGGGAGCTTCGTGGTCTCCGGGGGCGGCCGCTACGTCGCGACCCGGATAGGGGCGGACTCCTACGCAGCGACGCTCTCGGACGAAGCACGTCGCTTCAGCCTGGTCGACTCGGAGCTGCGTGCGGGTGTCAACACGGTGCTGAAGGTGCTGATGCTGTTGATCCCACCTGTCGCGGCGTTGCTGTTGTGGCGGCTGGTGGAGGCCTCGGAGACCTGGCAGGAGGCCCTGGCGGGAGTGGTCGCCGCGTGCGTGGCGATGGTGCCCGACGGGCTGGTGCTGTTGACGAGCCTGGCCTTCATGGCGGGGGTCATAAAGCTCGCGCGCCGCGATGCGCTGTTGCGCGAGCTCGCGTCGGTGGAGCTGCTGGCGAGGGTCGACACGTTGTGCCTCGACAAGACCGGAACCATCACCACCGGGGAGATCCACCTGGTGGGGATCGAACCACTCGCCGGGCAGGACCCCGGTGAGCTCTCCGACGCCCTCGGTGCGCTGCTCGGTGCCACCGAGGACCCCAACCCGACGATGGCCGCGATCGGGGAGCGCTGCGGTGAACCCCGGGGATGGCGTGCGACCGGGGTGATCCCGTTCTCCTCGGCGCGCAAGTGGTCCGCAGGCGGCTTCGAGTCGCCCGCCGGTGGTCGCGCGGTCTTCCTGGGTGCTCCCGAGTACCTGGCCGGGGGTGACCCGGAGGTCGCCGAGGCCGTGAGCCGCCACGCCGCGTCGGGTCGGCGGGTGGTGCTGGTGGCTTTCGCGGCCGGGCTCAGCGGCGAGCAGCTCCCCGCCGATCTGGAACCGGCGGGGGTGGTGGTTCTCGAGGACGAGATCCGCGAGGACGCGGCGGAGATCCTCGGCTACTTCGTCGACCAGGGAGTCCGTCTGAAGGTGATCTCGGGAGACCATCCCGACACCGTCGCGTCGGTGGCCCGGCGGGCCGGCGTGCCGGGCGCGGATCGGGGTGTGGACGCCAGGGAGCTTCCCGAGGACACCGATGCGTTGGGGGAGGCCCTCGAGGACGTGGTCGTGATGGGCAGGGTGACACCCCGACAGAAGCAGGCCATGGTGACCGCGCAGCAGTCGCGTGGCCACGTCGTGGCGATGACAGGCGACGGCGTGAACGACGTGCTCGCCCTCAAGGACGCCGACATGGGCATCGCCATGGGGGCCGGATCGGCGGCAACGCGGGCGGTCGCCCAGCTCGTGCTGCTCGACAACAGGTTCTCGGTGCTGCCGCTGGCTCTGGCTGAGGGGCGCAGGGTCATCAACAGCGTCGAGCGCGCCGCGAACCTGTTCGTCTACGGCACGGTGTACTCGGTGGTGATCTCACTGGTGATCGCAGCGGTGGGAACCGACTTCCCCTTCCTACCCCGTCACCTCACCCTGGTGAGGACCCTCAGCGTCGGGATACCCGGGTTCTTCCTGGCGCTCGCACCCGACCCGCGGCGGGCCCGACCCGGCTTCCTGGAGCGCGTGGTTCGCTTCTCGCTGCCCGCGGGCGCGATCGCCGCCTGCGCCGCGCTCGTGGTGTACCTCGTCGGTCGGGCCGACGAGGCGACGAGCCTCGTCGAGGCCCGCAGTGCCGCGACGATCACGCTGTTGGGGGTGGGTCTCGCGATCCTGTTGCGTCTCACCGGATCTCTGCCCCCGTGGCGCTGGGTCCTCGTCGCTACGATGGCCGCCTCGGTGCTGGCCGTGATGGCCGTGCCCCCGCTCGCCCGGGTCTTCGAGCTCGAGCTGCCGGCGGCTTCGACCTGGGTCGCGATCGTCGGGGTCGTCCTCCTCGCCGCGTTCGCCCTGCGGTTCGTCCGGGTGACCGCGGACGGGGGCGAACTGCCGCCGCCGATGACATCGGTGGTTGGACTACGGTCGCCCCGGGTACAAACACACGAGTGACCGGATCGTCCGGTCGGTCTCCGACAGAAAGGACCCGTAGATGGCTGCTTTCGAACTGCCACCCCTCCCGTATGCCAAGGACGCGCTGGCGCCGCACATCTCGGCCGAGACACTCGAGTACCACCACGGCAAGCACCACCAGAAGTACGTCGACACCCTCAACGAGCTCACCGACGACAATGCGGATGGGAAGTCGCTCGAGGACGTGATCATGTCCTCGGAGGGCAAGCTGTTCAACCAGGCCGGTCAGGTCTGGAACCACACCTGCTACTGGAACTCGATGAGCCCCGACGGCGGCGGTGAGCCCTCGGGAGCGGTGGCCGACGCGATCAACTCCGCGTTCGGCTCGGTGGACTCGTTCAAGGAGGCCTTCACCCAGGCCGCCGCCACGCAGTTCGGTTCCGGATGGGCCTGGCTCGTCGACTCGGGATCGGGCCTCGAGGTGATGCAGACCGCCAACGCCGACCTGCCGATGAAGCACGGCGCCAAGGCGCTGCTGACCATCGACGTCTGGGAGCACGCCTACTACATCGACTACCGCAACGCCCGGCCGAACTACATCTCGACCTTCTTGGACTCACTTGTCAACTGGGACTTCGTGGCCCAGAACATGGCCTGAGGCTCACCGGGACCTCTGTGGGTGACCCACGCTGCGAACTGAATGGTCTGAGCTCCCGATCCGGTTGTTCAGGCCATTCAGTTCGGGTGATTGAAGCTGTCATCCGAGGTGACCCGGCCCAGGTGGCGGTAGAGCTCGTCGAAGACCGCAACGGTCTCCTTCGCGCGGTATCCGAGGTCGTGCAGCGGCGCACGCAGGCCGACCGCCTCGTTCAACACGGTGCGCTGGGGTATGAACGGCCTCCAGACAGCGCCCGCTCCCATGTGCCGGGTCAGCTCGTTCGCCTGGTGGTCCGCCTCGGTCGAGCTCGCAGGTGCGCGGTTCACGACCACACCGAACAGGTCGAGGTCCGGATTCAGGTGTTCCCCGATCTCGGCGACCGTGTCCATGACCGCATCGGCGCCGCGGACCGAGAGCGCCGACAGCTCGACCACCAACAGCAGTCCGTCCGCTGCCGCGAGCGCCGAGCGGGTGGTCGGGCCGAGCGACGGAGCGCAGTCGATGAGTACGTGGCGGTACTCGCCCACGAGGCCACCGAGAGCCCGCGCCAGCCGCAGTGAGGAGTCACGGCTGCGTTCGTCCGCCTCGCGGTCGATCAGCGATCCGCTCGATGGCAGCACGTCGACGCCCTCACCCCAGCCAGAGGTGACCGTGGCGGCTCGGGCAACGTCGGCGCTGCCGGTGCGCAGCGCGTCTCCGACAGCCAGGTGGTCGTCATCGGCCTCGACGCCCATCGCCCACCCGGCGCTTCCCTGGGGATCCAGGTCGACCAGCAGCACCCGGTCCCCGGCCCGTTGAGCTGCGGCGGCCAGACCCAGGGCGACGGTGGTCTTTCCCACCCCACCCTTCTGGTTGAGCACTGCGGTCACCGATCCCATCGGCTCATCCTCGCGCACGCGCCGCACCCCGCACCCACCGTTGCGCCGCTTCGGGTGGGCGGGGGTGGCACAGTTGACCCATGGCTGACCACCCACCGTTGCGCCGCTTCGGGTGGGCGGGGGTGGCACAGTTGACCCATGGCTGACCACCCACCGTTGCGCCGCTTCGGGTGGGCGGGGGTGGCACAGTTGACCCATGGCTACCGGAACCCAAGATGGCGGCTCCATGGGGTCACCCGCGGGCAGTGCGTACCTGGTGAGCCCCGGACACGGCCCCGGACCCGGTGTCCTCGTGCTCCACTCCTGGTGGGGTCTCAACGCCGCAACGAGGGCGATCACCGAGCGACTGGCCGACGCCGGGTACACCGCGATGGCGCCCGATCTCTTCGCGGGGGAGATCCTGGACAACCCCGACGACCCGCTCGAAGCCGCAGAACGGCTCGCACGGGCCGAGGTGGATTCCACAGCCGGGTTGATCCTCTCGAGCATCGTCGCGCTCCGTCGACACAGCGCCGACCCTGCAGCCCCCGTCGGGGTGGTCGGGTTCTCGATGGGGGCTTCGTGGGCCCTGTGGGCTGCTACGCGCCAACCGGGCTCGGTCGCAGCGGTGGTCGCCTACTACGGCCTCCAGGTAATCGACTTCGAGGGTCTCGGCGCGCCGGTGCTGTGCCACCTCGCAGAGCTCGATCCACTGGTCAGCGCCGATGACGGAGCGGAGATGCAGGCACACATCCGTCTGGTGGGCGGATCGGTGGAGGTCGTCACGCACCCCGGCACACGGCACTTCTTCGCCGAGGGAGGTGTCCCGGTTGTCGATGCTCAGGGCACGGCGGCCCAGCGGGGTGTGGTCGAACAGGCAGCAGAGGTCACCGCCTGGAACCACACGGTCGACTTCCTGGGCGAACACCTCGCCGGATCCGGCGAGACGGGTGTTCACCAGAGCTGATCGGTGTAGGTGTCGGTGCCGGGGATCGTGGGGATGAACGGTGCCGCGAGCCGGACGGTCGCCAGGCCGGATGCCTCGATCCGCTCGCAGGTGCTTTCGATGATGTCCCAGTCACCCGGCAGGTCGAAGCTTCCCTGCGGTGCCCGTCCACAGAACAGCATCTGCAGGCTCCGTTGCCTCGTCCCGGGTCCGGTTCCCAGCTCCATCGGGGCCTCACCCTCGGCACCCCTGGGGATGATCGGTCGCCAGTCGAGGACCTGGTCCACCGGCGAGGTCGCAGCGAACAGATCGGGTGCCACCTCGGCGTCGAACCATTCGGCGTACGCCTCGTGGCGCACCTCGGGGGCGCGATCGAGGTGGATGCTGACCAGCCCGGCGTACGGGTGGTCGAGTGCCAGGTGGGCGGGCACCGGGCTGTCACCGCGATGTTCGCCGACCGCGAAGTACAGCGAGGTGTGGGCGTGGGCCCGTTCCTCGTAACCCCGGCCGGCTTCGTAGAGCTCGAAGACCTGCCGGTTTGCCCACGCGAAGTGCTCGGCCTCGTGGCCGGCGTGGACGAAGTAGGTGGCAAGGTAGCTGCCGGCGTCGAGCGGTGACACGACAGCGGCATCCGGGGGCACCTCGGCCGGGAAGCGCAGATCCTTGAGCTCGCTGGTGGCCACCCAACGGCGACCGGCGAACAACCACGGGCCTACCATGCATCCCGAGTAGAGGTGGTCGGTCTCGTACCACCGGTTGTAGGCCTGTTCGTGGCCGCGGCTCGGATCGACCAGGGTGAACAGCATCGCCCCGGCGCGCACGGCGGCATCTGTTCCGCAGGGTTCCATCCCGTCGAACCTAGCGAGCGGGCGACCCGCAGCGCGGGCAGCCGTTGTAGCCTCGCGGGGGTGAGCGGGGCCACACCCTCCGAGAGACCGCGCGATGCCTTGCGCGAGCAGCCGCCCTCGGGATCGACTGCATCCGAGGTCCCCCCGGCCAGGACGGTGCACGATCCGGTCATCGCGCAGGTCACGTTGGTCGACCTCGGCCCGCGACAGGTGCTGGTGCGCCTCGCGGATGGCCGGACGGGGGTCATCGAGCGCGGTGACTTCGACGACTCCCATCTCGGGGATGTCGCGCCGGGCGACCACTTGGCCGCAGCCGTGCTGCAGCGCGAGCACCCCGACGGTCGCGTGCCTATGTCGGCGAAGTGGGCCGCTCTCACGCTCGGGTGGGCTCGTGCGCTGCGGGCTCTGGAGAGCCGCGAGGTGATCACGGGCACCGTCGAACGTGAGGTCAAGGGCGGTTTCGTGGTCCACGTCGGCATCCCGGCGTTCATGCCCCGCTCACTCGTCGGAGACCACGATGGCTCTCCGTCGGCACTCGTCGGGGATGAGATCGAGGTGGTCGTCAAGGAGGCCGATCGGGACGCGGACCGCCTCGTCGTCTCTCGGCGCGACGCCCGACGCCGCGCCCGGCGCGCGGCCGAACGCGAGCAGTTCGCCTCGTTGTCGGTGGGCGATCGCCACCACGGTCAGGTGGTGGAGGTGCGCGACGTCGGGGCGAAGGTGAGGATCGGCGACCTGGTGGGCCTCGTGCACCGCAGCGAGCTGTCCTGGAACCGAGTCGGTCATCCCCGCGAGGTCGTCTCGGTGGGTGACGAGGTGGAGGTGGAGGTCCTCGAGGCGAGCCGATCGAAGCGGCGCCTCGCGCTGTCGCTGAGGAGGACAAGGCCCCACCCGTTCGATTCGGTGAGCGAGGGTGAGACCTACCGCGCGGTCATCCAACGGGTGCTCGACTTCGGCGCGATCGCACAGCTGGCCGACTCCGGGGCTGTCGGGCTGATCCACCGCAGCGAGCTCTCCGAGATCCCCGGGCAGCGTCCCGACCAGCTCGTCGTTCCCGGCGAGCAGATCCAGGTGAAGGTCCTGTCGGTGGACCGGTCCAGGGACAAGATGGCCCTCTCTGCTACACAGGCGACATACCTGTGATCCCGATCGATCGATGCTCCGAAGGAGTCCACCATGAGTGATCCAACCGATACCGCCGGTGGCGCGCCCGGCGGCCAGCCTGACCCCGGCCGGCCATCCGATGACGGCGGGAGCGATCGGAGACCGTGGATCGTGGTCGGCGTCCTCGCAGTCGTGGTGGTGATCCTCGGCATCTGGCTGTGGGCGTCCAACGACGACGACGGTGAGGACATCGCCGGTGACCGGGACGCCTCGGCCACCACCGACACCACTTCGGGTGGCAACGACGACGGCGGGTCGACCACGACCAGCGGGGACGGGTCGACCTCGACCCAATCGACGCTGCCCGACGAGAACCCCGGTGGGATCACGGTACCCGAGGGGGCGTCGACAACGCCGGTGAGCGTGCCCCCACCAGCGATGGAGCCCACCGGGATCACCGCGGTGCGCACCGCACGCCACGAGGGGTTCGACCGGGTGGTCTTCGAGTTCGACGGTGCCCTGCCCGGCTACGAGGTGAAGTATGCGGACGGACCCGTCACAGAGGACGGCTCCGGTGAGGAGGTCGCGGTCGAAGGCCGGTTCGCGGTCACGGTGCGCATGACCCCCGCCAGCGTGGTGCGATTCACCGATGACGGCTACGAGGAGATCTACACCGGGCCCGACCGGGTCCCCGGTGCCGGTGCCACCGTCACCGAGGTGGTCCAGGCAGGTGACTTCGAGTCCCAGGCGACCTGGGCGATCGGGCTCGCCGACAAGGTCGACTTCGCGGTCAGCACACTCGAGTCCCCGTCCAGGCTCGTGATCGATCTCGTCAACCACTGAGGCAGTGCCGCTGCGGCGGTCGCCCGGCGAGCCGTCCCTTAGAATCGGACGGCTGTGTCAGGTGCTGTTCGATCCTCGCTCCGGTCCGCTCCCACGGTCGGCCGGCCAACCAGGCTGCGCCTGAGGTCATGGCAGTCTGCGGCGCTCGCTGAATTGCAGCGCTGTGAACGCAGCGACTTCCTCGCGGTCGCCACACCCGGTGCCGGCAAGACGACGTTTGCCCTGGCGGCTGTGGTGCAGCACCTCGTGGACAACCCGGGGACCTCGGTGGTTGTCGTGGCTCCGACCCAGCACCTCAAGTTGCAGTGGTCGAACGCGGCGACCGCGGTGGGTCTGCACCTCGACCACCTCTGGAGCCCGTCGGAGGACGGACTGCCGCAGGACATGCACGGCGTGGTGACCACCTACGCCCAGGTGGCCCGTTCCGCGCGGATGCTGGCGCGGCTCTCGCGGGGCGCGTTCGTGGTGCTCGACGAGGTCCACCACGCGGGCGACGATCTCAGCTGGGGTGACGCTGTCGCCGAGGCCTTCGGCAACGCGTCCTTCCGGTTGTCGCTGTCGGGTACCCCGTTCCGCTCCGACGACGCGCGCATCCCATTCGTCGAGTACCACCTCGACGAGGCGCGCCCCGACTTCGAGTACGGCTACGGCGAAGCGCTGGGTGACCCCGGGGTGGTGCGACCGGTGTACTTCCCGCGCACGGACGGCTTCATGGAGTGGGTCACCCCCGACGGCGATGTTCTCGCCGCGACGTTCACCGACCCGCTTGAGCGGGAGCGCGCTAACCAACGGCTCCGCACCGCGCTGTCCCTGGAGGGTGAGTGGCTGCCGACGGTGCTGGCCAACGCGGACCGCCGCCTCGGTGAGCTCCGTGAGGGCCACCCGGAGGCCGCGGGCCTGGTCATCGCCGGGGATGTCGAACACGCCCGCGCGATAGCCGAGCGGCTCGAGCGCCTCCGACGGGGTGACGTCGTGGTCGCCACCTCCGACGATCCGGATGCATCGCAGCGCATCGAGAGGTTCGCGTCGGGTGACCAGCGCTGGTTGGTGGCCGTGCGGATGGTCTCCGAGGGTGTGGACATACCGAGGCTGCGGATCGCCGTGCACGCGACCACCACGACCACGGAGTTGTTCTTCCGCCAGGTGGTGGGCAGGGTGGTCCGCTTCAGTGGGGGCCTCGAGCGGCAACCCGCGTACGTCTTCATCCCCGAGGACGAACGTCTCGTGGCCCACGCAGCATCGATCGCCGAGTCGAGGCGTCACACGCTGCGCCGGAGATCAGAACGCGGGGCCGCGCGTGCGGGCGTGGGAGAGGCAGGGATCGCCCCTGGCGACGACCTCTCGGGAGACGACGACGCGGAGCAGCTCTCGATGTTCTCCGTGATCGGTTCCGTCGCCACCGACTCCACCGACCACCACGGCCCCGAGGGTGTCTTCGGTCCGGATCCCGACGAGATCGGCGCCGCCACTGTTCGCAACGCCGCGTCCGGGGGTGTCGACCTGTTGTTGTTGCCTCCGCCGCTGCCCTCGGGCCGCCTCGGGGCGGGTCCGCCTGGCGTCCGGGAGGTCCCCGGGGTAGCCGGCAATCCCGAGGGCGGTGAGCGTGTCCCCTTGCGAGTGCGAAAGGCCCGGCTGCGCGCCGCCAACGCCGATCTCTCGACCGAGCTGGTGCGGGCGACCGGCTGGGGGCACGCGCAGGTCAACCGTGAGCTCAACCGCCTCGCCGGTGTCGAACGCATCGGTGAGGCGACGCTCGCGCAGCTGCAGTCGCGACACGATGCGGGACGAAGGTGGCTCCGGCGCTGCTGAAGGTCCACAGGTCCATCTCGAACCTTTCGCCCTCTCACGGTTAGCCTCCCGCGATGGCGCCGAGAGCCCCAGAGCGGACCGGCGGTGCGTCCGAAGACCCACCGGGTGAGAAGGCTCCGAGCTATCTCCGCGCCCGTTTCGTGCTCGGGGTGGTCGCCCTGGCGGTGCTGTTGGGCTTCGTCATGGCGAGGCTCGGCGACGTCGCTCCGGTGCAACGCCGGGACCGGACCGCTGACGAGCGACCCGCGATGGACCCCGGGGCCGAGACGTCGCCGGGCTCCACGAACCCCGACGACTGCCCCGAACCGGGGGTCGGGGTCCCCTTCGAAGCGGCCCAACTCCTCGGGATGTTCATGGCCGCGGCAGCCGATCCGGGCATCGGCGCGATCCCGGCCTCACAGGAGGTCCGGGACCAGATCGAGTCCGCCGCACCCTCACCCCCGGTGTCCCGGATGACGAGGCTGAGGGGATTCGCGGGTGAGACAGGCAACTGGTCGACCTGCGTCAGGTCCTACTGGACCGGTACCGAGGGTCCCATGCAGAGCCTGGACGTCGTGACCGTGGCTCTGGTCGGTGGCTCGGAGCGCGCGGGCGCAGACGGGTCATCCGGTAGGCCTGCGGCAACCGGTGGACGGCGCTGGGAGATCACCCGGTGGCTGCGCGGGATGCCCCAACCGGTGCCCCTCACACGGGTGGTCCCGTTGAGCTTCCTCGATGGATCGGGCTGTTCGAGACCGGACCGCGAGGTCTCGGTACCCGTGGTCGTCGGACCTCCCGGGGACAGGCTGCGGGCCGCTCTGGAGGAGCTCGTGTCGGGGCCCGTGGGACGTTCGCCGACGGCATCTACGTCGGTTCCGGTCGACCTCCAGGTGCTCGAGGCGACGCTGGAGGGCTTCGCGGTGCGCATCGAGTTGACCCGCACCGCCGATGACGACATGTCGCGCTGCGAGGGCACCACCGCCTACGACCAGGTCGTCGCCACCGCGGAGGCGGTCGCTGCCGAGACGCTCGGCGCCGAGGTGGTTGCTGACGGAGGCGCAGGCACCTCGGGCGTGCAGGTCGAGGTCCTGGTCGACGGCCGCGCCGTCGACACGCTGCGCCCCTGATGCGGGCTCCGATCGCCGGAGCGGCGATGGGTCAGGGAATCATCCGGCCCAGGAAGACCTCGGTGGTGAACCACACGGTCGTCGCGAGCCCGACCGCGACGATGAGCGCCATGCGCGCACGGGTGTGGCCCCACTGGGCGAGTGCGACCGTGAAGGGCGCCGCGACCACGCAGTAGCGGCCCACGGAGTCCATGTTGTTCCCACCGACCGCGACCACCCAGGTGGCACCCATGAAGACCAGCCAGGAGAGCCGTTGGCGGTGGCGCAGCGCGACCGCGAACAGCGCCGCGAAGCCGACCGCGAACGCGACGTTGTACACGTCGTGCAGGTGACCGCCGGCGAAGTCGACCGCCGCCTGCCCCAGGCGGGTCAGCGGATCGCGGAATCCGTCACGCAGGCTCCGCTGGATCCGATAGGCCTCGAGCACGTCACCGCTGGGACGTGAGACGATCCACATCGCGGCGCCCCGCCCGATCACGGGCCGGACCACCGCGCCGATCCACACGAACATCCCTCTCGGCGTCACGCGCGCGGAGGAGCCGTCCTCGGCATCCGCGCCCGGGCGCGCCGCCGAGGTGACCCGGGTCCCCCGGTACCACTGCCACGCCTCCACCGCCACCGGCACCGCGACCAACACTCCCGCAGGACGCAACAGGCCGGCGGCGAGCCCGCCGAGGACGGCCCATCCGGGTCGTTCCCGTAGCAGTGCCAGCAGCACCCCGGTGGCGATCAGCAACATCAGCGATTCGGTGTATGCGAACACCATCACGTTCGCTGCGGGGATCACGCCCAGCATCCAGGCAGCCCGATCCGCTGTGCGCGGCCGGCCGGTGGCTTCGACGGTCAGGTGCCACAGCAACAGCGCTGCGGCCAGGGCGGCGGTGTTGGCGATCACCAGCAGTGCGACTTCAGCTCCGCCCGGCAGAATGGCATCCACCAGGCGGCCGAACGCCGGATATCCGGGGAAGAACCGCAGCGCATCGGCGGGCACCTGGGCACCGCCGTACCAACCCTCGGAGATCACCTTGTAGTACCCGCCGTCCCATGTCATGAGTCCCTGGTCGAGGTGCAGCCTCCCGTCGGGCATCTGCACCGAACCCGACAACAGGTGGGCCGCCACCAAGCCCGCGCCAACCGCGATGCGGGCGAGCAGCCATCCGGTCAGGGCGGCCCGCAGCGCCCCGAGGGGCCGTTCGGGACCCCGGAGGGTGCTCAGCTGCTCGGCCTGCGTACCCACAGGGACATGCCCTCGAAGAAGTTGTCGCCGTCCGCCTCGACGAGCGGTTCGACCCGGGATCCGTCGGCTCCGAGCGCGCCGAGCAGCTCCTCGCAACGGCCCTCGAATGTGAGATAGGTCGTGTTCACCACCGCGTAGAGCGGAGCACCGGGATCGAGCTCGGAGAGCACACCGTCCGCGAAGGCGACAGGGTCTGCGGACTCGTTGCGCTGCGCGTAGTCGACCCAGTCCACGAAGCGGGGGTCACCCCCGGGGAAGGGCAGCACGGTCGCGTCGATGCCACGGTTCTCCAGAGCGCGCAGGGTGGCGGGTGCCAGCTGGTCCGGACAGGTGAGCACCACGGGCGTCACAGCCCTATCCCCATCGGCCAGCTCCGTCCCGATGGCATCGGCGATCACACCCGCCTGGGTGCGGTCCGACACGATCTCCGCGACGGCACCCACCACCAACACGACACACACGATGAGTGTGACCGCGGCGGTCCCGCGCCGGGTCCGCACCATCGCCAACCCGGCTGCAGCACAGAGCGCGAACAGCGGCGCGACCACCGCCGCGTAGCGGCTGGCGTAGGTCGACGACGCGACAGCCGAGGTGAGCCAGCCCACGGCCATGGTGATCAGCAGCACCGAGAGCTCCGCAGCGATGCGCGCCCTGGGCGTCGCTGTCAGCTCGACGACCTGTTGGCCGGCGCGTGAGCGCAGGACCCCGAGTGTCGCGACCGTGATCGCGACCACGAGCGCGTAGGACATGATCTGCAGCTCGCCGAAACCGCCTCCGACGAAGTCGGTGATCGTGACGACCAGAACCGTGGCGGGCCGGAACACCTCTCCCCACGGAGTGCCTGTGTGAGCGGACTGGAACGCCATCGTGGGAACCCAGGGCAGGAACAACAACGCGCCGATCGTCATCGCCACGAGCGCCCGCCAGGCACCGCGCTGGCGGTCGGCATCCACGCTGCGCCAACCGACCACTGCGACGACGATCACCACGGCCGCGCCCAGCCACAGGGTCCAGTAGTGGCTGTAGAGCAGCGCCGCGGTCACGAGGACCAGACCGACGGCCGCGCCACGGGTTCGAGGTGGGCCCGGTGCGCCCGGCGGGCGTTCGCCCACGAGCGAGTCGACCAGCAGGTAGCCCGCGAGTACCAGCACCGACACCAGCGCGTACATGCGGGTCTCGGCCGCGTACCGCACTGCGAAGGGCAGCACCGACCACAACGACAGCGCCAGCAGACCGGTGCGACGTGCACCCAGTCCCTCGGCGGCGCTGCGGGATCCGAGGCGCTTCCCGGCGAGGTAGGCGAGTGGCAGCCCCACCAGCGAGATCAGCCCCGACATGGCACGAAGCCACCAGTCCGAGTCGCCAGCGGCCGACCAGAAGTGCAACAAGAAGTAGTACAGCGGCGGATGCCCGTCGCGCTTCAGTGCCGCCGGGATGTCCCCGAGCGGCAACTCGGCGATGTTGGCGGAGAGCGCCTCGTCGAGCCACAGCGACCTACGTGGCCAGAAGCGCAACGCCACTCCGACGATGCTGAACAGCGCGGTGAGGAGAACCAGCGCGCGGTCGGCTCTGGGCGCCCGCACCCCGGTGCGGTCGAATCCCGGGCTGCGGGAGATGTGTGTGACGTCGCTCATGTCAGGTGTGGGGGTGTCCTCGGGTCGGTGAGGGGGGGGTCGCCAGACGCTCGGCTCAGGCCCTGTGTCGCAGGTGGCGGGTGTCGGCCCGTGGCGGCACGCGGGATGCGAGGTCCACCAAGGCATCGGTGAGAACCTCCGCAGCGCGCGACCACCGCGGAGCCTCGAAGGTCGCGGCCGCCTCGGCGAGGCGGCGGTGGTGGCCGGGATCGAGCAGGTGACGTTCGATCGCAACCACGAGAGCGTCGGTGTCGTCCGGATCGATCGCCTCGACGTGGTCGCCACCGGCCTCCGCGAGCGCGCCACCGGTGGATGCGAGGGTGGGGCTCGCGTACCCGAGGGCTTCCATCACGGGTACTCCGAGGCCCTCGTAGCGCGAGGGTGCAACCGTCAGGAACGCGTGCTGGTAGAGCCATGCGAGTTGGCTGTCGGTCACTGCGTCGGGCCAGATGAGGCGCGTGCCCGCGAGGCGGTGGGAGCGGATCCGCTCGGCGAGCTCGTCGACCATCCAGCCCTGGCGTCCGACGAGGACCAGTGAGAGGTCGTCATGGCGCCGTGACAGGCGGTCGAACGCATCGAGGACCAGCTGTTGGTTCTTGCGCGGCTCCAGCGTGCCCACCACCAACAGGAAACGTCCCACCTGGGAGGGCAGCTCCACCTCGGTGGGCTCGGTTTCGGGAAGTTCCGCTCCGAGGGGCACCACGACGCAGTTGAGATCGCGGTCGAACCCGTGCCCCGCGGCGACCGAACGGAGATCTGTCTCGGTGTTGTGGGAGATGCAACCGAACAGGCGGCTGTGTCCGAGGTGTGCGACGAGCCAGTCACCGAACATGGCGCGCTGGTTCGGATCGAACCACTCGGGATACAGCTCTGGCATCACATCAGCGACCATCACCGCGCTGTGCACGCCCTGAGCAGAGAGCCGGGTCAGCAGCTCGCGGCGGTCAGCCGGGTCGTTCCAGGCCGGCTCGAGGTCCAACCAGACCGAGCCGTAGTCGGGGATGCCGATGTCGAGACCGCGCCGTGCCGGTGAGCTGGTCAGCCTTCGCCGCTGGTCCGCCATCGCGCCGCGCATCCTGGCTACTCCCCTCATGGCTGCCAGGCGCCGGACCGCCGGCGACAGCGGACCGAAGCGATCCGCCCTGCGCCGGTTGGTTCCGCCCGCCGGATGTTCGGCGAGGCGCGCCGATTCGTCGTCGGTCAGGCGGCGGTGCTGGTCACGGTGGGTGGCCACGACCGGCACGAGCTCGATCGGAGCATCGGGCATCGCTTCGATCTCCGTGATCAGGCAACGCACCATCCGCTCGTATCCCGCGGTGAAACCTGCAGCGAGCGTCGTGGTCACCTCGACGTAGACGGTGGGGCGGGTCGCGTTCACAGGTCCTGGTCCATCGGGTACGGGTCGCGGGCTGTGGCGAGTGAGCCAACCCGCTCAGCGAACAGAGCCGAGATGACGCTCCAGTCGTAGGTGGATTCGACCAATCGGCGTGCCTCGACGGTGCGGTCGACCAGTCTCCCACGTAGGTCGGCGTCGTTGGAATCGCCGATCACGCTGCGGACCGCGTCGGTGAAGCGATCGATGCGGGCCACGGTCGCGAATCGCTGCGGTTCGCTGATCCCCCGCACCCCCGTGGGCGTGCTCACCACGGGGATCCCCGCCGCGAAGTATCCCAGCACCTTCAGGTTCGAACCACCGCCGGAGCGCATCGGGTTGAGCGCCACGTCCGCGGCGGTCAGCAACTCGCCCAGACGACCCTCGGAGACCCTGCCCAGGCATCTGACGTTTGCCGGGCGGTCGTGGGGATCTATCTGATCGCAGTGCTCGCCCGCCAACACGAACAGCACCTCGGCCATAGCGGGCGCGATGGCCAGGATCTCGCGCGCCGCGTCGATGTTCGGTCGATGGGCGGATCCCACGAACAGCGCCAGGTGCTCGACCCTGAGGTCACCGGAGAGCTCCGAGAGCAGGGACCGCTTCGCGGAATCGTGCTCGGCCGGTGTCGGGATGCGCACGGCATCGGTGTCGACGCCGTTGGGTATCACCGACACCGACCCGGGAGCCAACCCGTGGTCGGTCTCGAGCGACCTCGCGTCGAACTCGGTCGATGCGACGACCAGCGCGGCGCGCGTGACCGCGAGGCCCTCGGCATCGGTCACCCTGTCGAGCATCCAGCGGCCGGCCTCGTCGCCGGGCAGCATCTGGGACTTGAGCGTGCGTTCGTGGTTGTGCGCGTCGAGCACGAGGGGAACGCGCGGCGCCAGCTCGATCGCCATCGGTGCCAGGTAGGGCTGGACCGCGATCACCGCGTCGGCGCCCTCCAGCGCGTGGCGTGCCGCAGCGACCAGGTCACCGCTGGCGGGCCACAGCACCGAGGCGGTGATGTCGCTCACCGCCAGGTTCGCGGTCAGGCGTCGCAGCCTCGTGTCGGCCGCGAGGTGGCGGCGCGACAGCGGCGCGAGCACCTCGGTGAACCCATCGGCGAGCGGGGTGAGCGGGGGGATGTGTCCCCCGATGTCCTCCACCACCCCGTCGCCCGGTCGGCTGGCCGAGCGCCCTGACGCCCCGCCGCCACCCCCGGGAGCGATCGCGACCAGTTCGACCTGCCAACCCGCTTCGGCCAGAGCGCCGAGGAGCCTGCGCGCCCGTTCGGGGCCACCGCCGGGCCAACCCGCCACGGGATAGGTGCTCAGCGCAGCTATCCGTCCCCTGTGACCCTCCGCGGGAGGCCGCGGCGGCACCTCCGAGAGGATGCGACGCACCACGGCCGGCCA
>CAYVYG010000014.1:0-19746 GCA_964454385.1 uncultured Microthrixaceae bacterium | reverse complement strand
GCGGCCTGGCACCCAGGTCGGTGGCGTCGTGTCGCCGGGTGTTGAGCCAGGCGCTCAAGGACGCGGTGCGGTGGGGTCTGTTGATCCGCAACCCGATGGACGCAGTCGACCCGCCGAGGGTGGTGGACGCCGAGATGGTCACGTGGTCCGACACCCAAGCCCGAGCGTTCCTCGACGCCGTGGCCGACGACCGGCTGTACGCGATGTGGGTGCTGTTCCTGACGGATCCGAGATCGCAATGATCGAATTGCCCGCTCGTATCGACGAATTCGGTGATCACGAGCCGGTGACGAACGGATCCGACATCTGGTGGGTGACCGAGTCACACGACGCGATGGTCAGGGTGAATGTGGCTGACCACACCGCATATCTGTTGGACATCGTGGTGCATACTGTTGCGCATCGAACCTCGCCCGCGCCGCCACCGGGACTCGACATCAGCGATCACACTGCCAGCGTGCTCAGCGCGGTCCAGGCCGAACTTGTTTTGCGTCTGAGTTCGCCGCGGAGGGTCCACCGCGAAATGAACCAAGTCTGATCGTCTCTTCACGCCGTTCCACATCAGTCGAATGTCCGAACCGGCCAATCAACCGTCGGATCGACTCCTCGTCGGTGCTGATCCTGTCGACCAGCACCCCCGACAGAGGCACCCCGGGCTCGAGCACCCCCGTCGAGATGGTGTTCTTGTGCACATCCATTGCCAGAACAGTCACTTCAGGTGGAACATTGATCAACACGGCCGGCTCCTTCCGTATGTGGCTCGGTCCACACCATCGTGGACAATCCACGCAAGATGCGGAACGGGCCGGCCGTTCCATACTCACTGAACAACGAACGCAGGCCAGATTCGACCAATCGATCGACTGGCCTTCACCGCAAGGCGTCGAACGCCCTGCGGACCGACGCCGGAATCCGACCCTTGACTTGAACACCGCCGAGTAGCGGTCCTCGATGACCAGAGCGGCTTGCTGCAGCCCGTCGGGCGCCGCGATGCGATCTGGTGGTAGCGAGGCATCACGACACTATGGCGAAGAACATGACCGTTCGGCTCCCCGACGAGTTGGCTGCCGCCACCGAGTCGCTCGCCCGGGTGGAGGGCAAGAGCGTTGAACGAGACCATCGAGGATACCCTGTCCGCAGCGATCGACCAGCGTCGCCGGGATCCCAAGTCCAACCAGCGCGTGCAGCAGATCATCGACGAGGACCGCGAGCTGCTCGAACGACTCGCGAAGTGAGCGTCGAGTACCTCGACCTCGCCGACTACGTCGGCATCGCTGCTGTCGTCACCGGCCTCGACGAAGGCTCATCACGAAAGTCGCCAAGCTCGATCTGGCCGACTCGGCTCTCCACGCGCCGGCCGCAGGTTTCGGCGACGACGACTTCTACCCGGACCTCGTCGACAAGGGAGAGGTGCTCATCGTCCGGCTCGCCAAGAACCTCCGCTGCCCGACGGCAACAAGCGCGTCGCGTGGGGTGGCGCTGCGGTACTTCCTCGATGAAGCGAACAATGATCCTGGAGTGCGCCGGTTGCGTCATGGGCGGGACCGTCCACGCCTCGAGCGAAAGGCCAAGCAACCTGACGACCCGTCGCACCCTGGAGGTCGTGACGGTGCCACATCAGCGGTGTGGCGCGCAGCCTCGCCGGCAGCGACCCGAGCCACCGGTGTCGAGGTCAGTCCCAGTCACCGGATGACACTCGCGGGTGCGCGGGTGCGCTGGTGTGCTGCGTGTTCCTCGACCTGGCGACGACGTTTGCGTCGTTGCTCCCCGGCCTCGACGATGTCCTCGCCGCGAGGGCGGACGAAGTCGCCCCGGAAGACCACCGGCGCCGGCGGCGGGGTTCGGTGACGGATCGCGGTACGTCCCACATCGCCGACTCGAATGACATGCGTGAAAGATAGTTACAAACTATCCGCACTCATTGTTAGTAACTATCATGGATGCATGATCTATGCGCCCCCACAGCTCGGCGAACCCGAGATGCGCGTCATCGACGAACTCGACCAGATGCGCTCAGAGCTGCGACACAACGTTCGTGACCGGCGACGCTGGCTCGGCAGCCTCCGTCGATTGACCTTCGCCCGCAACGTCCAAGGTTCCAACAGCATCGAGGGCTACGACGCGTCCCTCGACGACGTCCTCGCCGCGGTCGACGACGAGGAGCCACTCGAAGCCGGCGAGGAGACTCGACTCGCCCTGCGCGGCTACCGAGACGCGCTGACATACGTGATGCAGATCGCCCGCGACCCGGAACCGCCGTCCATCGACGAGTCCCTGCTCAAGTCCTTGCACTTCATGATGATCCGCCATGACCTGTCCAAGAACCCCGGGCAGTGGCGGCCGGGGGCCATCTGGGTGGAGCGGGAGGAGGACCACGAGCTCGTCTACGAGGCCCCCGACCGGGAGCTCGTTCCCCAGCTGGTCGGGGAGCTCGTCTCTTCGCTCGACGCAACCTCCGACGCCGATGAACACGCGGTGCTCAGAGCCGCGATGGCCCACCTCAACCTGGTGATGATCCACCCCTTCAGCGACGGCAACGGCCGCATGGCCCGATGTCTCCAGACGCTCGTCCTCGCACATAAGCAGATCCTCGCCCCGGAGTTCTCCAGCATCGAGGAGTACCTCGGCCGCAACACCACCGCCTACTACGACGTGCTCGCCGCGGTGGGCCAAGGCGCGTGGAACCCGGGCAATGACGCGCTGCCGTGGGTCCGGTTCTGCCTCACCGCACACCACCGCCAGGCCGGGACGCTCCTCCGTCGCGTCGAGGAGTTCGAGCAGCTCTGGACCGGCCTCGAGGACCTGGTCCGGGAACGGGGTCTGCCGAGCCGCTCGATCGGGCCGCTCGCGGACGCAGCTCGCGGTCTCCGACTTGGCAACGCGACCTATCGACGACTCGTCGCGCAGAGCGAGGGCGAGGAGATCGCCGAGCTGACCGCGACGCGAGACCTGAAGCGGCTCGTCGACGCGGACCTGCTGGCTGCGGTCGGTGAGCGGCGGGGACGGACCTACACGCCGAGCAGGGATCTCCGGATGTTGTGGGCGACGATCCGTGCGAGCCGACCGAAGCGGTCGGACTCCGACCCGTTCGTCGACTCCGGGACTTCGTCATCCTGAACGAGTGGATCCGGGCAGTGTCACCGTGCATCGAGGACGCCGGACACACCGTGCGCTCGAACGCCTCGGGTGAGTGGGACGAGGCGCAGGGAGGCAACGGGATGCAGAGCAGCAAGCGTAAGGGACGACGGCCGGGGACCTGGGAGCTGCGCGTCGACGCGGACGAGGACCCGTTGACGCGCAAGCGTCAACAGAAGTCGCTGACCTTCCACGGCACCTCCCGCCAGGCCGACGTCGCGTTGGCTGAGCTGATCACCACCTCCGCCCGAGGCCAGGTGTCGGTTGGACAACGCGTAGGGCATCGGGACCCGTCGACCACAACGAACATCTACGCCCACTGGGTCCGACTGGGTCCAGGAGTCCGACGTCAGGTCCGCCGAGGTGGTTAACGGCCGGGCTTGGGGCAACAGGCCTTAGCGTCACCTTGCGAGCGACCCGTCGGCCGATGCCATCAACTCCTTGCGGTCGTGGTTACAGCGTGTGAGGATCGACTGTCGTACGCACCTCGCGATCGGAGGCCGCCCGTGACCGATCCTGTCGTGTCCACGTCCGAGCTATCGAACGACCGTGGCTCCACATCGGGCCGGTCGGGCCGGTCGGTGCCGTTCGGTTGGGTGCTCCTGGTGGTCGTCGGTGGCGTTATCACACTGTTGTCGCTCGCTCCTCTGGTGGGCGGTGGATTCCTGATCTGGGCTGATGCCACCCAGAAGGACAGCGACGGGTTCTTCGCCACACCCGACGGGCGGTTCGAGACCACGTCGTACGCGATCACCTCCGATGAGATCGATCTGGGCGCTGATCCGACACGAGAAGAGACCAGCGTCGACCTCGGCGACTTCGTGACGCTGCGCCTCGAGGCGGAGAGCACCACCGAGTCTCCGGTGTTCGTGGGAATCGGCCCCGAGCCGGATGTGTCCCGCTACCTGAGCGACGTCGAGCACGCCACCATCGATGACCTCTCCTTCGACCCGTTCGCGGTGAGCTACCGATACGAGAGCGGTGGATCGCCGACGGGCGAACCCGGCAACGAGGACTTCTGGGTCGCGACAGCGGAGGGCTCCGGCCGGCAGACCCTGGAGTGGGAACCCGAGAGCGGCAACTGGTCGGTGGTGATCATGAACGCTGACGCGGAGCCCGGCGTGAGCGTGGACGCCGCGCTCGCCGCCAAGTCGCCGTGGGTGTTCCGCGTCGGTGTCGGCCTGGCGATCGGCGGGACTGTCGGTCTGCTGGTGGGGGCTGCCATGCTCGTGGTCGGCGTGGTCGGCTTGGCCCGCGGCGCGCACTTCGACCTCGTCGGTCCACCGGTCGGGGGTCCGCCGGTGCTCGTCGAGGCCCGACTTGACGAACCGGTCAGCCGTTGGTTGTGGCTGGTGAAATGGGTTCTGTTGATCCCGCACCTGATCGTGCTGATCGTGTTCTGGGTGGCGTTCGCGGTGGTCACGTTCGTTGCGTTCTTCGCGATCCTGTTCACTGCCCGCTATCCGCGGTCGTTGTTCGAGTTCAACGTGGGGGTGCTGCGGTGGACCTGGAGGGTGACCTACTACGGCTACAGCGCGCTGGGCACTGATCGCTACCCGCCGTTCACCCTCGGTGAGGCGGCCGACTACCCGGCCACCCTGTCGGTCGCGTATCCGGAGCGTCTCAGCCGGGGGATGGTGCTGGTGAAGTGGTGGCTGCTGGCCATACCGCAGTACTTGGTGCTCGCGCTCATCGGCGGTGCCGTCGGAGCAGCTGTGTCGGGCGACGATTGGCAGGTCCCATTCGGTGGGTTGCTCCCGCTGCTCGTTCTGTTCGTGGCGGTGGCGCTGCTGTTCGTGGGCCGCTATCCGAGAGGCCTGTTCGACCTGGTGGTTGGACTCAACCGCTGGGTGTACCGGGTGCTCGTGTACGTGAGTCTCATGCGTGACGAGTACCCGCCGTTCCGCCTCGACCAGGGAGGGGCCGAAGCGTCGGCAAGCTCCGAGCCTGCTCCCGAGCCACCCAGCGATGCACCGGCCGGAGGTCGACCCGAGAGCTGATGGACTGCATAGAGGACGATCGGGGGTCGACCGCAAGGAGGGGACATGCCCGAGGTGATGATCGACGCACCGCGAGAACCGGTGCAGGCCCATCTCGCGCATTCCGATTCGGGCGAACAGCGGCCCGGCGTAGTCCACGACGCGCTCGGGATGACCACAGATCTGCACCACCAGGCCGACTGGCTCGCAGAGAACGGGTTCCTCGCCTTGGCGCCCGATCTGCTGCCGACGCAGACCGAGGCGTCTGTGCCACTCCATCAACACGTCCGAGTCTGCCGAATCGGAGCTGCGTCAGCCGCCGAGACGCTGGCCGTTCGAGATGTCGTACAGGTACCTGACCGCGGGCCATACCAACGACGGAGCGATGAGCGGCATGTGCAGTCCTCACCCGGCAGGGTGCGGGCTCCGCGGGGCGTGCTGAGCGTGTCGAACACGCGACGGTGTCCTTCCCGTAGAACCCACGTCGTCACTTCCGCACCGCGCCTCCGCTTCGGGCAGCGGCCACATAGGCCGGCCAGTCGTCGACCAGGTCCGCCAGATCCATGCTCATCCGTGGGGTCTCGAGCTCCAGCGAGAATGCGGTGAGACCGGTGCCGTCCCATGCGAACAGCGGCGCGCGCGATGGCGTGTCGTGGAGTCGCGCGACGGAGTCCTCGGACAGCGCCAGGCCCGACTGGTAGACGAGTGATCCGGCGGAGCTGACCACCGTCGTTCCCCATGTGGTGGACGCATCCCGGTGGACATGCCCGGAGACGACGCGGACCACTTGGGGGTTGGCCCGGATGATGCGCTCCAGGTCCGCAGCGCTGTGCAACCCGGTGTACTCCATCCACCAGATGCCGGTGGTGAAGGGTGGGTGGTGCATGGCCACAACGGTCGGGTGCTCCGGTTCGGCAGCGAGTGTGGCCGACAGCCACTCCAGTTGCTCGGTGTCGAGCTCTCCGTCGTGGCGATCGGCCACGGTCGTGTCGAGGCCGATCAGCCTCAAAGGGTGGTGGTCCGTGACCCATCGGAAGGGCGGACCAGACGACAGCTCCGCACGATCGCCGAACGCGGACGCGAAACCGTCGGCCAGATCGTGGTTTCCGGCCAGGACGTACCAGTCGAACCGGCACCGGTCGAGCTCGTCGCGCAGCAGTCGGTACTCCTCGGAGCTGCCTGTGTCGACGAGGTCACCGGTGATCACCAGAGCATCCAGTTGCCGATCGAGTCCGTTCAGGGTGTCGATCGCGCTGTGAAGTCGCTCGAGCGGGTCGAGGAACTGCCCGAGCATCGAATCGGGTGTGCAGATGTGCAGGTCGGATAGCTGCGCCAGCAGCATCTGTGGAGCGACGGAGCTCATGGGCCCCATCGTAGGTACGCAGACCGCTGGGATCGTTGTGGGTGCCGCAGTGGCTGCTGCGTGTCAGAATTCACCCCGCAGCCGGTCCCGACCAGCCGAAGGGGGAAGACCTCATGACCGACGAGGTGTGGGAAGTGATCGTCGTGGGGTCGGGGCCGGGTGGGCTGACTGTGGCGGCGTGCCTGGCGGCGGCGGGCAGGCGCGTGCTGGTGCTCGAAGCCCACGACCTGGCGGGTGGCAACACCCAGGTTTTCCGTCGTCACCACCGCTTCGATGACGACACGTTGGTGACCTACGAGTTCGACGTGGGCGTGCACTACATCGGGGACTGCGGACCCGGTGGGCTGTTCCCTGCGATCTTCGACGCACTGGGTGTGGGTGATCGGATGCGCTACCTGCCGTTGGATCCCGACGGGTTCGACACCTTGAGGTTCCCGGACATGGAATTCGTCGTCCCTGCAGGATGGGACCGATACTGCGACCGCCTGGTCGAAGCCTTCCCGGAGGAACGTGCCGGGGTCGAGCGTGTCATGACGACGCTTCAGACGGTGGCCGAGGAGGGGCGCTCCCGCGCCATTCCGGGTGTGGATACACCGACGTTCGACCGGTGGGCGTTCCGGCCGCTCTCGGAGCTCTTCGCTCATGGTGAGCTGTCCCAACGCTGCCAGGCGGTGCTCGATCACTGGTCAGGGTTGTACGCGGGCGGGCCGCGCCGGACCGCGGTCGCCATGCACGCGGCGATCATCGACCACTACATGCGCGGAGCCTTCTATCCCGAGGGCGGTGGCCAGGTGATCCCGGCTCGGCTGATCCAGGTCATCGAGGCCAACGGCGGCGAGGTCCGAACCCTGGCCCCGGTGCAGCGGATCGTTGTGGAGAACGGGCGAGCCACCGGTGTGGTCCTCGAGGACGGAACCGACCTCACAGCGGAGGTCGTGATCTCGAACGCCGACCACGGGCGCACCGTGTTCTCGCTCGTGGGCGAGGAGCACTGGGATCCGGCCACGGTCCGCTTCACCAGGACAGCGGAGATGACACTCGGGCTGGTGTGTGTGTACCTCGTGGTGGACCTCGACCTGACCCACGGTCGCAACACCAACTACTTCGTGTTCCCGAGCTACGACACCGATGGGCTCTACGACGGACTCGATGCCGGTGGGCTGGAGGCCTCCGAGGTGTTCGCATACATAGCGATGGCGTCGCGCAAGGATCCCGGCAACCCCCACCTGTGCCCCGAAGGCCAGACCAACCTGCAGATCATGACCCTCGCCCCACGGGGCCTCGCCTGGTGGGGCCTGTCAGGATCCCCCGGCGATGGCAGCCGCTACCGTCGCAACGATCACTACCGTGCACGCAAGAAGCAGCTCACCGAGGCGCTCATCGCGGCCGCGGACCGCGCGCTCGCCGACCAGTTGGGCGCTCGGAGTCTCTGCGATCACGTGGTCCACGTCGAGACCGCCACGCCGCTGTCCCAGGAGCGCTACACCCGCTCCACCGGGGGCACCAGCTACGGGTATGTCCACTCGCCCGAGCAGTCCGGGTCCAACCGTCCCCAGCACCGAACCGAGATCGACGGGCTCTGGCTGGTGGGCGCCAACACCGCGTCGGGCCACGGCGTGGCCGGAACCATGGTCGGTGGGGTCAACTGTGCAGGAGAGATCCTCGATCGACCGTTGCTGGTCGAGATGATGATGGGCACCACGCTCGTGGACCCCGAGTCGATTCCCGCGGACCCCGACGACTTCGATCCCGTCGAGTGGAGCCGGGGTGAGCGTCTGCGCGAGCGCAGGTCGCAGGATCGGCGCAGACGCAGCCGCAGCCGCGGCTGAGCGACACCCGCTGGGATCAGTCCGCCAGGTCCTCCACCACCTGCGCGAAGTGGTCCGGGTCGGGCGCGCGGTTGTTGACCAGGCTCACCGAGTCGGAGATCCCCGCGAGCCGATCGCGCACCTTGGCCGCTATCGATGAGGGCTCACCCACCACTGCGATCGTCTCGATCAGCGAGTCGTCTATGAGCCCCGCCATGTCGTCCCAGCGGTCTTCGCGGGCCAGTCGGGCGGCCTCGGTCCGCAACCCGCCGTAGCCGTGCAACTCGAACACCGGCTCATAGGCGGGGGTTGTCGAGTAGAACGCGAGTTGCTTGCGGACGGCTTCGCGGCTCCGGCTCATCTGTTCGTCGTCGCGGCCGGTCACCACGATCGTCACGCAGACGACCTCGATCCCGGAGAGGTCGCGGCCTCCCTTGGTGGCGCCTTCGGCAACCGCAGGCAGGGTCATCTCCAACAGGGAACGTCGGGTGTTGACCGGATGGACCAGCAGACCATCGGCGACCTCACCCGCGATCGCTGTCATCGCGGGACCGACCCCACCCAGCATGACCCTGGGACGACCGTAGGGGTTCGGACCCGGGTCGAACGCAGGGGCCATGCGGGTGTGGGTGTAGAACTCACCGTCGAAGTCGAGCGGGACACCGTCGGTCCAGGTGTCCCAGATGGCGCGGATGGCGAGCACCATCTCGCGCATCCGGGCCGCAGGTCTCGACCACGGCATCGAGAAACGCTGCTCGATGTGCGGGCGGATCTGGGAACCGAGCCCGAGCGTCATGCGGCCACCCGTGACCGTCTGCAGATCCCATGCCGCGTTCGCCAGGGTCATGGGCGTCCGGGCGAATGCGATCGCAACCGCGGTGCCCAATTGGATTCGGTTCGTGTGCTCCGCCGCCACGGCCAAGGGGATGAAGGGATCGTGTTTGGCCTCGAAGGAGAACGCGCGGTGGTAGCCGATCTCCTCGAGGATCCTGTAGATGTCCCGCGCTGCGGAGATGTCGTCGGTTGGAACCGTCATCGATACGTGCATCGCACTCCAGAGCAGCGTTTCGGTGTGTGTCCCTGCTGGGGCCGACCACGACGGTCGTGGGCGGGGCCTTCTCGTGTGCCCGAGATCACCGTACTGTTGCACCGTGGACGTGCAACACCTGGGAACTGCGTTTGGCCACGGAGTGCTTGCGCTGGATTGGGACGCATCGGGTCTGGCCGTCCTGGCGGGTGTGCTCGATGACCGGCGGGTCCGAAAGCTCAGCGGGTGGGTGGAGGATCTCGAAGCCATGCCCGAAGGCCCCGAAGGCCCGATGCACCACTTCGAGCAGACCGCTGGTGGTGCGGTGATCGCGCGGACCGAGCGGTTCGCGGACGTCCACGAGGGCCTCGGGTCGTTGCTTCGCGGCGACGTCGCCGAGCTCGTCGGAGCGATCGTGGGCGAACCGGTGGCGCTGTTCAAGGAGAAGGTCAACTACAAGTACCCCGGAGGGGCGGGCTTCGCTGCGCACCAGGACGCCCGCGCGTACCGGTTCGCCGATTGGCACGTCTCGGTGATGGTGCCACTTGATCCCGCGACGGTGGACTCGGGATGCCTGTGGTTCGCGCCGAACCCAAGCCGAGATCTGCTGGAGGTCGACGACCGCGGCCGGATCGTGGACCAGGTCGCAGATCGCCTCGACTGGTATCCGGTGCCAGTCGGACCGGGCGACCTGGTCGTGTTCGACTCCGCGGTCCCGCACCGCAGCGGGACCAACACCAGCGACCATCCCCGACGTGCCATGTACCTGACCTACACCGCCCTCGCCGATGGTGACTTCCGGCAGCGCTACTACGCCGACAAGGGCGCAGAGTTCGCAGCCACCGATGGCACCTTCGGGGGCGAGCGGGTGAGATTGTCGATCAGCGACGACTTCCTCGGACGGCCCGTCACTGCTGCGCCGGCCCCGGATCCGGTTGGCGAGGTGGTCGACCTCGTCGGCTCCGGCGCAGCCGCCGTGCTGTACGACGAATCGGTGACCGAGCTCGAACACGCTCTGCAGGCGGCGATGTTCGCCGAAGGTGAGGGAGCACCGCCCGAGCTGGTCGCAGCGGCGCTGTTGCACGATGTGGGCCACCTGCTGGTCGGTGACCTCCGACCGCTCGATGAAGAGCTCGACGTCGATGCCCATCACGAAGGGGTGGGTGCCGCGTGGCTGCGCCCGCGCTTCGGTGCGGCGGTGTCCGATCCGGTGGCGCTGCACGTCGCAGCCAAGCGCTACCTCTGCGCGGCCGACCCGTCCTATTTCGATTCGCTTTCGGGATCGTCGGTGCGGAGCCTCAGGTTGCAGGGCGGCCCGATGGATGACCGGGAGGCGCTGGCGTTCGAATCGAACCGGTACTTCGACGACGCCGTGCGGCTCCGCCGCTGGGACGACCGAGCCAAGGTCCCAGGCGCTGCGACGCCGCCGTTGGATCACTTCGTAGCGCTGTTGGCCGGTGTCGTCGATGCGGCGGATGTGCCGGTGAGCGGCACCGACGCGTCGGCGGACTACTAGGGCAGGACCAGAGCCGGCCATGCGGGTTCTCTGGGTGGTCGTCGACTCGCTCGGCGCGGAGATGGTCACCGATGAGTTGATGCCCAACCTCGTGCGGTTGGGTGGTCCGGAGGCGCCGGTGGTGGTCGATGGGGTGCTCCCGGCGAGCACCTATCCGAACCATGCAACCTTCGTGACCGGAACCGGTCCACGAGAGCACGGCATATATGCCAACGAGGTGCTCGTGAACCGGGAGTGGGTGGGTGCAGGACGTGCCGGTCCGGCGGTGCCGACGATCTTCGAGCGTCTCGACGCAACCGGATGCGATAGCGCGGCGGTGTTCGGTGACCCTGAGCTCGTGGGCGTCTGCGGAGCAGAAGCCGCCACGGCCCACTGGCCTGGAACCGGAGTGCTCCGGGCGGGGGTTGAACTCGGTCCTCTCGGTTGCAGCGCGGATAGCGCGACCATCGGAGCGGCTCGGGATCTGGCGATCCAAGAAGCGTCGTTCGCGATGGTGCAACTCGACGAGAACGACGCCGTGAACCACGTCGAAGGCCCGGGTTCCGGGGCGGCACGCGCCCAGGCGACACGCAGCGATGAGGCGCTCGCAGCGTTGCTCGATCTCTACGGAGCCAACTGGGGGGAAACCGTGGTGATGGTGATGAGCGACCACCGTTGTGAGCCAGTCGGCGATGCGGCGAGCTTCGATCTGGGCTCTGTCCTGACCGCGACACTGACAGCGGTCGACCCGGAAGCCCGTTGGATCTGTGACGGTACAGCCGGCGTGATCGCTCCGGGTCATCGCAGCGGTGTCAGAGAGGCGGTGGCAGCTCTCGGATGTGTCGCCGGCGTGTCCGGCGGCCCGGCAGACGGGCTCTGTGTGTGGGGCGGCGACGGGGTCCTCTTCGGGCCCGACTGGGGTCAACGGGGTGACCACGGCAGCATCCGTTGTCGCCCCCAGGTGGCGGCCATCGGTGGCGGGCACAGCGTCACGGCCACCCTGCAGGCCGACCTCGCCGGGACCGTGCGCGCGTCGCGCGACTGGTTCGGGTTGACGATGGAGTTGTTGGCAGCGTGAGAAGCCGCGACTCGACGGCGTCGCTGTCGACCCCGGTTCGCAGCTGGGCAGCACGCCGGAGGCCAACATGGTCGGTGTGGAGCACCCTATGAGATCGGCGATCTCGACCGATGGACTCACCAAGCGCTATGGGGATCTGACTGCTGTCGACCATGTCGATCTCGAGGTGCGCACCGGTGAGATCTTCGGATTCCTCGGCCCCAACGGAGCCGGCAAGTCGACCACGATCCGCTGCTTGTTGGATCTGAGTCGTCCGAGCAGCGGTACCGCCACGGTGCTGGGGCTCGACAGCCGCAGCGACGCGATCGAGATCCACCGACGGGTCGGATACCTGCCGGGTGACATCGCTCTCTACGACCACCTGACCGGTGCCGAGATGGTGGAGTACCTCGGCAACCTACGAGGCGGTGTGGAGGAGTCCGTGATCGACGGGTTGGCGCAGCGCTTCGGAGCGGATCTGTCGCGTCGTTGCAGCGAGTACTCATCGGGCAACCGCCAGAAGGTCGGTCTCGTACAGGCACTGATGCACTCGCCCGAGTTGTTGATCCTCGACGAGCCCACCGCGGGTCTCGATCCGCTCGTGCAGGACGAGTTCCACAGGTTCCTCGCCGAGGCTCGCGATCAGGGTCGCACGGTGTTCCTGTCGAGCCACACCCTCTCGGAGGTCGACCGTGTGGCTGACCGGGTGGGCATCATCCGCCACGGCCGGTTGGTCGAGGTGGCCGCGGTGGACGACCTGAAAGCCAAGGCACTCAGGCGCCTCGAGTTCGAGTTCACCGATCAGGTGGATCCCGATCCGCTTCGGCGCATCGACGGTGTGCGTTCGGTCAGCGGTGAGGGCCGCCACTGGGAGGTCACCTTCGAGGGCCGCCTGGACGTGGTGCTCGACGTGGCCTCGACGATGGGGATCGTGAACCTCCACAGCCGCGAAGCCGACCTCGAGGAGATCTTCCTGGGGTACTACCGAGACGAACCCCACATCGATGCGGCGAGCTCCTCGCCCCACAGCGATCCAACCTACAGGGCGTCCGATGCCGATCTACCGTGAGGTGACCGCCGAGGGTCTGCGGGACCGCATCCCCGCGGCTGTGCTCGGAGGTACCGGCATCGGACTGTTGAGCCTCGCTGCGGTCGTGCTCTACGAGAGCTTCGGAATCGACTCGAACATCGCCGAGGACTTACCCGACGCGCTCACATCGCTGCTTGGCATCGATGCGAGCGTCAACTACGTGATGGGTGAGATGTTCGGTCTGCTGGCACCCATCTTCGTACTGGTCGTGGCCATCTCCGCAGGCGTCGCCGCGATCGCGGGTGAGGAGCACGACGGCACCGCGAACCTGTTGTTCACCCACCCCGTCACCCGTCGCGGAGTGGTGGCCTCCAAGGCGTTGTCACTCGTCGTTCTGGTCGTGGTGGCCTGCGTGCTGTTCCTGGCAGGCGCATTGCTCGCGGGTGTCGTGGTCGATGTCGGAACGACCACTGCGGACATCGTGGGGACCGCCGTGATGTTGGCCGCCTTCGGTGTTGCGTTCGCGATGATCGCTCTCGCGCTGTCCTCGGGGACCGGTTCCCGATCGACCGCACTCGGAGCCGCCGCAGCTCTTGCCGTCGGTGCATACCTCGTGAAGTCGCTGTTCCCCCTCGTGCACGGTCTGGAGGACCTTGCGCGGTTGTCCCCCTGGCACTACTACGACGGCTCGGCGCCACTGGCCAACGGGATCGACTTCTCACACCTCGGCGTGCTCGTGGTGATCGGCCTCGCCGGCTTCGTTGTGGCGATCCTGACCATCGAGCAACGCGACATCTCATCAGGGGCCGCGTCCCGGAGGTTCTCCTTGACCGGGCGACTCGAGGTGTTCGGACGGCTTACCCGTCCGCGCGTCGGTGGTCTGTTCGGCTTCGCTCTGTGGCGGAGATCCTCGACGATCCTGATCGCCTCGGGCGCGCTGGGCCTGTTCGCCGTCGCCGTCGGGGCGATGTACCCGGGGCTGCGCGAGACCCTCACCGGGGCGTTCAGCGAGCTTCCCGAAGCATTCGGGGGGTTCGTGGGGTCGACCGATCTCGCATCCCCACAGGGTTGGGTCAACGGCGAGCTGTTCTCGATCACGGCGCCGGCCGTGGTGATCGGGGTGAGCAGCGCCACCGGTGCCGATGCACTCGCAGGTGAGATTCGCCGGCGCCACATGGTCATGGTCCTATCCGCGCCGGTCGAGCGATCGAGCGTCGTGGTGGTCGGCGCAGCGGTCGTGCTGGTCGCGGCCGTGTCGATCTCTGCGTTCACAGGCCTGGGGCTCGCGGTGGGTTCCCCGCTCGGTGGCATGGACCTCGACATGGGCGGCGTCACAGCAGCGTGCGCTCAGCTGGCCCTTCTCGGCACGCTCTTCGGGGTCTGCTCGCTCGCCCTCGGCGCGTGGTTCTCCTCGCGGGTCGCCGTGGGCGGTGCCATCGGTCTCGCCCTGGTCTCATATCTGGCTCAGAGCCTGTTGTCACTCGGCGAGAGCACCGAGGCGTTCGCAGCGCTCTCGCCGTGGCACTACTACAGCGGGAACGATCCGCTCGTGAACGGGTTCGATATCCGCTACCTGGTGGTGCTCGGAGCCTTGTCGGGGCTGGCTCTGGGTGTCGCGGTCGTCGGCTTCGGATCGCGCGACGCCGCTTCGTGAATCCGGTCGACGAACAGCTTCGGAGTCGGTCGTGGGGTCACGGATCGAAGCGCTCACCCACCAGTTCCTCGGAGAGCTCCCAGAGCGCCCCGGCCGTGTCGGGATCGAGCGCGTAATCCATCACACCGGGTGAGACCATGGGGTCGTCGATCACAGGGGAGACCGCGCAGTCCTCGCAGTAACGGCCACCGACCTCGTCGCCGTCGCCGACGAGACCAGCCCAGACCGAGGTGGCAGCGCCCTGTTCGATCGACTTCCAGCGGATGTCGGTTTCTCCGCGGGCACGCACCAGAGCAGCCATCGTCTCCTCGGTGAGGTGGCGGCCGAGATCGGTGAGGATGCCTCCCGGGTGGACCGCGGTCGCGCGCACCCCGCGGTCGGCCAGGCGGCGGTCGAGCTCGACCGCGAACAAGATGTTGGCTGTCTTGGAGCGTCCGTACGCGATCCACGGGTCATAGGGGCCGCGAACGAAGCCGGGATCCTCGAGGCTCACATCGCTGAAGCTGTGCCCTGAGGACGAGACCATGGCCACTCGCGCGGGCGAGCCCGCCAACAGCAACGGCACCAGCCGGTTGACCAGGGTGAAGTGGCCCAGGTGGTTGGTTCCGAACTGCACCTCGAAGCCGTCCTCGGTGTGCGCGAACGGACAAGCCATGATCCCCGCGTTGGCGATCAGCACGTCGATGCGGTCGTGGCCATCGGCGACGAGTTGGTCGGTGAAGCTCCGTATCGATTCGAGCGAGGCGAGGTTCGCCTCGTAGAGCCGCACGCCCTGAGCGCCGACCGATTCGAGAGCGCCGCGGGCCTTGTCGAGGTCACGGACCACCCCGATCACATGAGCGCCGCGTGCCGCGAGGCAACGCGCTGTCTCCGTACCGATACCCGATGAGGTGCCGGTCACCACGACGTTGTGTCCGCTGAGGTCCATGCCGTCGAGGACCTCGTCGGCTGTGAGCTCGGAGCCGTCGTGGCGCAATGGGTTGGGAATCATGGATCGGTTCTCCGGTCCTGCGGGCATCGCACGGGGTCAGGTGGCGGCCACGCGGGTTGCCTCCGCGAGCTCGCAGAACTCCGCACGCTCCTCGGGCTCCAGCACCGCCAGGTCCTCACCGAAGCGTTCGTTTGTGAGCTCCTCGGCCCGCTCCCAGCTCGCGACCGATTCCGCGTCCGGCGTGCCCTCCGGTTCGGGCCACCCGAAGATCGCTGCCATGTAGGGCGACTTGATCATCAACGCTTCGCGCGGCTCCAGGCCGACCTCCGCGACGGCTTCGGCATGCCGGGCCGCTCGCAGCTCCCTCAGGGCATTGAGCCTGTGCAACGCCAACTCGCGGTCACCATCGGGTTCAGCCAGCTTGCGCCAGCCCTCGAACACCGGAGCCCCGGTGGGATTGGCCGCACTGACGATCCTGCCGGAGAGCTCCGCGAGGCGCCGGTAGTCGACGGCTCCCTCGGGCAGGTGCTCGAGGGCCCAGTTGTGTCCCGCCTCGGCGAAGCGCTTCGCGGACTCCGCGCGGCTCTCGACGGTCCCGGACTGCTCCCACGCTGTGTTCACTGCATCTTCGGAGAAGTACACGAACGCGTCGTGGACCACCTCGGCGTCGACGTCTCCGAGGACGCCGCCTCTACCACCGAAGTAGAAGCCGACCCCCTCGTAGCCCAGCGGGGACACTGCGATGTATGTCGCCGGGTCGAGCATGAAGGTCGCAGCGATGTCATGGACCGCACGCGCAGAATCGCGAGCGGCCTCGGTGGGGGTTGGAGCATCCGACATGGGCGCGGAGGTTACCCGGCACCACACACGGCTGCTCGCGGCAGGTGTTGCGGGCGCCGATCGAGACGTGATCCGGAGCGACAGATGACTCCGCCCGGCGAGCCGGGGCTGTTGGCTCAGCTCAGACGCGGTTCAGCTCGAAGATCATCGCGGTGCAGGGTTGCGTGAGGGGCCACTCGAGTCCCACAGTCGCCAGATCAGCGCCCGCAAGACGACCGACAGGGACGGACTCATCCCGGGTCAGGTCGGTGCAGGTCACCTCGTAGTCGCAGGCGCGGTCGAGACCGACGATTCGCATCGCCGGCGGTGGCGTCGTGGGTGCCTCGAGTTGGTAGGTGAACAGCACTGTCTGGTTACCGGCTGTCCTGTTCTCCGAGGTGCCGTGGTAGGCGACCGCGGCACGCGAGCGGTCCACGCCCTCGACCGGGGACACCAGGTGCTCGATGACACCTCGTTGGACCACGGGTGCAGCCCGCTTCGCGAACGCGACTGCTCGGCGACAGATCCGGTGCTCGTCGTCTGTCAGCGATGTGAGGTCGATGTCGAAGCCGAAACGACACGAGAGCGCGACCGCGCATGCGAACTCGATCGGCCGCTCACCCCAACGGGTCACGTGGGCAGCGATGACCGCGGCGGGGAAGAAGTGCGAGCACGCCCACTGCATGCGCACCCGTGCGATCGGGTCGGTGTTGTCGGAGAGCCAGAACTCGTGGAAGCGGCGCAATGTGCCGTGGTCGTTGCGACCCCCACCGGACGCGCACAACATCAGCTCGACATCGGGGTGGCGGGCCACCACCTCGTCCATCAGAGCCCAGGTCGCGACCACGGCGTCGATCCAGAGGTTCGACTGGCTCTGCGGGGACAGAGCCGTCGATCCGGGCTCGGTCACGGGCCGGTTAGCGTCCCATTTCAGATAGGAGATGCCCCCGGTGCCGCCGAGAACGCGGTCGAACACGTCCGCCTCGAAGGCCGCGACGTCTTCGATCAGCGGATCGAGCGCGAGTTGCTGGCGGTGTTCGCGGGGTTCGCGACGGTCGCGGATCACCCATTCGGGGTGGGCCTCGTAGAGCTTGCTTCGAGGGTTGACCATCTCGGGTTCCACCCAGATGCCGAAGCGGATGCCTTCTCGCTGGGCCGCCTCGACCAGCGCCGGAAGACCTCGGGGGAGCTTGGAAGGGTCGGGTTCCCAGTCGCCGAGGCCCTGGGTGTCGTCATCGCGGCGGTAGGTCGTTCCGAACCAGCCGTCGTCGAGTAGGAAGACCTCACCACCGAGCTCCGCTCCGGTCCGGATCAGCTCGACCAATCGGGCCTCGTCGAAGGCCATGCCGGTCGCCTCCCAGTTGTTCACCACGATCGGGCGTAGGCGCTGCGGATCGCGCATCACCGTGGTGCGGGTCCATTCGTGGAAGCGCCGGGTCACCTCGGGCCGACCGGCGCTCGACCAGGTCCACGCCACCGCCGGGGTCCGCAGGGTCAGACCCGGATCGAGCACGTAGTCCGCACCGTGGGGGTTCGCCCCTGCCCGTAGCCACAGCGACCCCGGATCAGACGGATCGGCTGCGGGCCTCAGATCCAACTCGAAGCGGGTGTTGCCCATCCACTGGACGGACAACCCGATCGCATCGGCACCGTCGGAGTCCGACGGGTCGGGCTGCGACGAGCCGGCGGACTCCGAGGACGAGCCGCCGGGCTCCGAGGACGAGCTGCCGGGCTCCAGGAGAAGGAAGGGTGCGCTCTGCAGGTGCGGCTGGATGCCGCCGAGGCTCCCGAGCGTGAGCACGCCGGGGGCGATCCCGTGGGTGTTCCATCGCCACTCGTCGGCCCAACCCGATCCGCCGAACTGGGTCACCCTCGCTGCTGGGCCGGCCAGCAGATTGAGCGCCACCGAGTCGTAGTCGCAGATTCGAACCGGTGCCGGTTCGTCGTTGGTGATCTCCACCCAGGACTCGAGCACCCCGCTGTCGGCATGGGTCAGGAAGTGGTGCTCGACCCCCAGGTCGAACACCTCGTCGAGACAGACGACCACGAAGTGCTCGCCATCATGGCCGTCGGCGCGCTCCGAGTGATCGAGCGAGTCGAACCGAAGACGTGTCGTGACTGTTCCATCGTGGTGTGTTACCCGCAGCGCGGTCTTTCGGAGCGGGTCGGAGTCCCCCCAGGTGGGGTGTGCGTCGGGATACCACCGCACGTCTACCTCGGCGACTGCGGTGTGACCGTGCGGGCCGAGTCCCACCTGATGTAGCTTGCCGCTGTCGTCGGCTGCCCAGGTCAGGCCCCAACCGCCTGCGTCTATGCGCGTGAGCATCTGTCGGACCCGGTCACGACCCCTGGGCTCGCCGGCCCACCAAGAGGTAGAGCAGCGGTCCGACCGGTTGCACGAAGCAGACGAGGCCCCAGATCCACTTCGGTCCGCGGACACCGGATCGTTCCCGCCTGCGGAGATCCGACAGGGCGACCGAGGTGAGCACCAACTCCACGATCGCGGCGAGGACGGCTGCCACCTTCGATCGTGGGCTGAGTTCCGACCATGACTTCTTGTTCGCCATCGCGAGCGAGGATACCTGCGATCCGAGGTATCCCGCTCAGCTCTTCCGACCGCCCCCCAAGGCGAACTGTCCGCTGTGGCACCACGTGGACGGGTCCTACAGCGGACAGTTCGCAGGGTTGTCGGGAAGCGTGAGTAGCTCCTGGACAAAGGGACGGAACAGTGCCGCCCACAACGAGTGGCCGTATCCGTTGGGGTGGAACCGGTCCTCGACGAACAGCTCGTCGAGCGCCTGCGCGAAGCCCGGGTCCGCGACCTCGTGGACCGGAACCCGCACCACACCCTCGACCTCCTCGGCCACCTCGCGGTGTATCCGGTCGATGACCGAGCACCTCCATCGCACGAGCGGCTTCAGGCTGGGTGGTATGCGAGGGATGACCGAGAGGTCGCCGATGCCGAGCGACAACACCGGCGCCCGTTCGGCCAGGCGGACGAGCACCGCTTCGAGATCGACACGGAACCGGCGAACGAGGGTTCCGTGGAGGGTGTCGTTGGCGCCGACCGCAAGGACGTACAGGTCGGCCTCGGTTGCCAGCGCCGCTTCGAGTTGCCCTTCGATGACGTCGCGGACCCTCGAACCACCCCGGGCGAGGCTCCTGAGCGCGGTGCGGCGTGGCAGGCCCGCGGCCAGTTGCGCGATCCAGGACTCGGCGCCACTGGAGAGACCCGGTGCGGTGATCGACGAATCCCCCAGGGCGGCCATCGTCAGCCGGGGAGCCCCGGGGTCGCCATAGGTTCCCGAGGGGTCGAGATCCTCGAAGTGGGGAAGCGGTGCGGTGGCGACGCGACGCGTTTCGATCCACAAGCCTGCCCCGGTTGCAACAACCGCTCCGGGTATTCCCAGCACGATCCCCCGTCGCACCTGCCCAAGGTGCCCCAAGA
>CAYVYG010000013.1:0-20487 GCA_964454385.1 uncultured Microthrixaceae bacterium | reverse complement strand
ATCGCCCCACCCGAACCGAGCGTGGCGAGCGATGCGAGCACCCTCGAGATCCCCCGACGCACCGGAAGGCGGTAGCCGGGATCGTGGAAGGCCTTGATGTACTCATCGGACAGGGCTGGAGAGGCGTTCGGACCGATGTAGCGCAGTATCACCGCGGCCAGCGCGAGGCCGACCACCGGGATGAGCCCCTGGAGCCAGACCGGCGCCGAGAGCACCGATTCGATCAGCACCTCGACGACCAACCACTCGTAGGCCGCGACGGCCATGCCGGTGATCGCTCCGGTCAGAGCGGAGAGCAACACCACCTGGCGCGACTGCACTGCGAGGCTTCGCAGCTCGTCGTACCACCATTGCGGGAGCGTCACGGGCCGAACCTACCCGCGGCCGCGCGCGTGCCCGAAGTCCGGCCCGGCGCCGGCCCCGCGGGCACAGGCCGGGTGATCAAGAGGCCCGATGCCCGACCCGGATGCCGGCCGAACCGCTGGTCAGCGGCGCCGCGGTCAGGTCACGACGAAGCCGTCGGCGACCTCGAGCGCCTCGTCCATGAGATCGAGGCCCCGGATAAGGTCGTCCTCCTCGATCACGAGGGGCGGCGCCACGTGGATCCGGTTGTACTGGCTGAAGGGCCACACGCCGCGAGCACGGATCGCGGCCAACACCTCGTTCATCGGCTCGGCATCCTCACCCGAGGCGTTGAAGGGGACCAGCATCTCGCGGGTCTCGGGATCCGCCACGAGTTCGATCGCGAAGAAGCAACCCATGCCGCGCACCTCACCGACGCTGGGATGGTTCTGCGCGATCTTCGCCAACCGGGGCCCGAGAACCTCCGAGCCGAGGCGTGCTGCGCGGTCACACAGGTCGTCGTCGTTGAAGATCCTGATCGACTCCACCGCGGCCGCGCATGCGAGCGGATGGCCGCTGTAGGTCAGCCCGCCGGGATAGGGACGGCGCGCGAAGCCCGCAGCCACCTCCTCGGAGATGATCACCCCTCCGAGCGGGACGTACCCGGAGTTGACACCCTTCGCGAAGGTGATGAGATCGGGCTCGACCCCCCAGTGGTCGACACCGAACCACTCGCCCAGCCGGCCGAACCCCACCATCACCTCGTCGGAGATCATTAGGATCCCGTGTCGGTCGCACAGCTCCCGGACCCCCGACAGGTAGCCCGGAGGGGGGACCAGCACGCCGTTGGTGCCGACGACGGTCTCGAGGATCAACGCCGCGATCGTCGGGGGGCCCTCGAGGGCGATGACAGCCTCGAGGTGCTCGAGGGCACGCTGTGATTCCTCCGCCTCGGTGCTCGCGCCGAAGGCTGAGCGGTACAGGTAGGGCCCGAAGAAGTGCACCGAACCCGACACCGTGGGCTCACTGGGCCATCGTCTCGGCTCACCGGTCGCCGCGATCGCGGCTGCGGTCGCGCCGTGGTAGCTGCGGTAGGCCGACAGGACCTTGTGCCGACCGGTGTGCAGCTTCGCCATCCGGATCGCGTTCTCCACCGCCTCCGCGCCGCCGTTGGTGAAGAACACCGAGTCCAGGTTGCCGGGTGCACGTTCGGCGATCAGCCGTGCTGCCTCGGAGCGCACGTCGTTCGCGAAGTTCGGCGCGATCGTGCACAGCTCCGCGGCCTGCGCCCTGATCGCCTCCACCATCCGGGGGTGCTGGTGGCCGAGGCTCAGGTTCACCAGCTGGGAGGAGAAGTCGAGGTACTCGTTGCCCTCGTTGTCCCAGAAGCGCGCCCCGGATCCGCCGGCGACGGGCATCGGGGAGATGAGCTCCTGGGCCGACCAGGAGTGGAACACATGGGCACGATCCGCAGCGGTGGAAGATGCGTTGGTCGGGTTCTCGGCTGTGGCCATGTCGCTTCCGTTCTGTTGGTGCCGGTGATCCCGTCCCGCCGGCGCTCACGGGCTGTGGGCCTCTGTGGGGATGTACCTGTTGGGGCGCTGCACCTAGTGTTGCGCGGTGGCAGACGTGTTGTTGACCTCCGATGCCGGCGCGGTCCGCACACTGTGCTTCAACCGGCCCGAGGTGCTCAACGCGTTCGACCAGCAGCTCTGGCTGGCGCTGACGGATTCGCTCACGTCGGCAGCCACCGATGACGACGTCCGCTGTGTCGTTCTCACCGGAGCGGGCAGGGCATTCAGCGCGGGCCAGGACCTCGAGGAGATGTCGGACCCGTCGGTGTTCGAACACGAGGAACCGGGTTACGAGGCTCTGATGCCCGTGCTCGAGACGTTCCCCAAGCCGCTGCTCGCGGCGGTGAACGGCGTGGGGGTCGGCATCGGGGTCACGATCCTGTTGCACTGCGACATGGTGCTGATCGCCCACGACGCGCGCCTGAAGCTGCCGTTCATGAGCCTGGGTGTGACCACCGAGGCCTCGGCCAGTCACCTGTTGCCCGCCACTGCCGGCCGCCAGCGGGCATCCGAGATCGTCTTCTGCGAGCCCTGGATCGATGCGGACCGCGCGGTCGCCGACGGTCTCGCTCTGCGCTGTGTCCCCGCAGCGGAGCTGAACGCCGAGATCGCTGCGTTGGCCGGGGCCGTTGCGGCACAGCCGTTGCGATCGCTCGTCGAGACCAAGCAGCTGTTCAACGCCGCGCGGATCGATGCCGTGCGTGCGGCACGCGCCCGTGAGTCCGCTGCGTTCGAACGTCTCGTGCCCGGCAGCGACCAGGCGGGGCGATGACCACCGAGAACTCCAGGAGGCACCGACGATGGCCGACCTGACCGTGGCCGCGATCCCGTTCTACTTCGCCACGATGGGCGCGGAGGCCGCCTGGCACCGCGCCAACCGCGCCCCGGACGTCGAGTCGCCCGGTGACTACCGGCGCGACGACACCCTCACCAGCCTCGCGATGGGCGTGGGGAGCCTGTTGGCACCGTACGCGACCAGACCGCTGATGAAACGGTTCGAGGTGGGCCGCGGGGGCTGGGCGAGACCCGCGCTGCTCGTCGCTGCCGGCGCGGCCCTCACAGCAGCCGCAGCCGACGCCGTGACCAGGTCGCGCAAGCTCGACGCGGGCGAGGTGCCCGGAAGGGGCGACGAACCTGCGGGCGACGGACCGGCGCGCGACACGCCCACCGACGATGTCAACACGGGCGCTGAACCGGGCACCGACGCATCCCTGCCCGACCGCAGCACGCGTGCCACCCGACGAGCCCGGTTGCGCCGGATCGCCCGGCGCGTCGGCGGGACCGCGGCGCTCAGCGCCATAGCAAGTGCCGGAGCCGTCGTCGCGGGCACCTGGGCCAATCGCACGATGGCACAGCGTCTGTGGAAGCGCCGGGTGCTGCCCGACTGGGGTGATGGTCCGTTCCCGGCGATCGCGGCCGTGTTCGCATGGGACGCGATCTACTACTGGAACCACCGGCTGCAACACGAGGTCCGCTACCTGTGGGCCATCCACGTGGTGCACCACTCGAGCGAGCGCTACAACCTCTCGACCGCGCTGCGCCAGCCGGTGGCGGAGTCATTCGGGACCTTCGTGCCCTACGGGTTGATGGCACTGCTGGGGATCCGGCCCCCGCTGATCGAGACCGCTCGCGCGGTGAACCTCATCTACCAGTACTGGATCCACACCGAGGTGATCCGCCGATTGGGACCACTCGAGGCGGTGCTCAACACGCCCTCGCACCACCGGGTCCACCACGGCTCGAACCGCCAGTACCTCGACCGCAACCACGGGAGCATCCTCATCGTCTGGGACAAGCTCTTCGGCACCTTCGAAGCGGAGCGCGAACCGGTGCGCTACGGCCTCACCCGCAACATCGACACCTTCAACCCACTACGGGTGGCGGGCCACGAGTACCTCGACATCGCAACCGACGTGACCGGGGCGCGGAACTGGTCCGAGCGGATCGGCTACGTGGTGCGCGGACCCGGATGGGCGTACGAACGGCGCGCCGCTCACGCGCCGGGGGCCTGAGTGGGCACCGGCGACACAACCAGCGAGGGCGACAGCCGCCACGCCCGCGGCAGCGCCGGCACCGACGCGTACACCCTGGTCCTCCTCGATGCCGACACGGTTGCCGGCTGGCGTCGAGTGAAGCCATCTCTCGCGCAGTTGCGGAGCGCGACCGCGGACCTGATCCGCCAGCACCCCGGGGTGAAGGTGGCGGTCGTGGCGGACCCGTCGATCAAGTGGGCGCTCGATGAGGACGAACACGATGCGTTCGAGGCGGCGATCGTCGAGCGGGCGGTTGTGTGCGCTCCGGCGGGCACCCGCGACGGCACCGACGGCTGGGTGGAGGCGATCGTCGCGAGGGCACGGGCGAACGGCGAGAGGGTTGCGATCGTGACCGACCGGGCGGTGAGAGGCGTGCCGGTGGCACGGCTCGGACACGCCGGTGGCCGGTTCACCTTCGACCTCGGGGGTGCCCGTGAGGTGGAGGCGAGCTCCGCACCGCAATGGAAGCGGCGCCGCCGCTCCGCGGGACCATGACTGCGGAATCGCGCACGCCAGGGTGCCCGACCGACAGACTGGTGCGATGCACGACGAAGTGATCCTGGCCGTCGCGATGATCCTCGCGATAGGCGTGGGCGCTCAATGGCTCGGATGGCGGGCGAAGATGCCCTCGATCGTGTTCCTGCTGGCGGCCGGACTGTTCGTGGGACCCGTCACGGGGCTGCTCGAACCCGATGCGATCCTCGGGGATCTGCTCTTCCCGACGGTGTCGATGGCAGTCGCCGTGATCCTCTTCGAGGGTGCGCTGGGCCTCGGCACACAGGGGATCCGCGACGCCGGCTCGACCGTGTGGAAGCTGCTCACGATCGGCGCCGGCATCACCCTTGTCAGCACCGCGTTCGCTGCCAGGTACATATTCGACATCGACTTCCCACTCGCCTGGTTGCTCGCGGGCGTCCTGGTCGTGACTGGTCCGACCGTCGTCGGTCCTCTGGTGAGGGCGATCGGGCTGCGTGGTCGCGTCTCGAAGATCCTCGAGGCGGAGGGAACACTCATCGACCCGATGGGAGCGATCCTGGCGGTGTTGTTCTTCGAGGGCTTCTTCGAGGAAGCGGCGACCGGTCCATGGCCCCTCGAGCTGCTCTCGACCCTGGCCATCGGAGCACTTGCGGGCTTGTTGGGCGCGGGGCTGATCGTGGTCACCCTGGGGCGCTACCTGGTTCCCGACCAGCTGCACAACGTGATGACCCTGGCCACCGTGCTGGTCGTGTTCGCGATCGCGGACGAGTTCCAGCCCGAAGCCGGTCTGGTCGCGGTCACGGTCATGGGGGTGGCCCTCGCGTCCCAGCAGCGGGTCAGCGTCGAACACGTGCTCGAGTTCAACGAGACGCTGCGCACCCTGTTCATCGCGGGCCTGTTCATCCTCCTCGGCGCGCGCATCGCCCCCGAGACCCTCTCGGGTCTGGGCTGGCAGAACGGGTTGTTCCTGTTGCTGTTGATAGTGGTAGTCCGGCCGGTGTCCGCCTTCGCATCGACGATCGGATCGGGTCTTTCCCTGAGGGAGCGGACCTTCGTCGCGCTGATGGCCCCGCGGGGCATCGTGGCGGCCGCAATCGCTTCGATCTTCTCGTTGCGTCTCGCCAACGAGGACATCGACGGCGCCCAGGTGCTGGTGGCGGCCACCTTCACCGTGATAGCCGGCACGGTGCTGATGAGCGGGCTGATAGCCCGACCCCTCGCCCGCCGGCTCGGGCTCATCGACGACACGAAGTCCCGCACCGTCGTGCTGGGATCGAACCGCCTGGCGCGCGAGCTCGCCCACACGATCGCGGAGCTCGGCAGCGAGGTGTCGCTCGTCGGCATGGACCGCCGCAACCTCTCCAGCGCACGGATGGACGGGCTGACCACCCATTACGGCTCGGTGGTCAACGACGAGACCTGGGAGGAGGCCGATGTCGCCCAGGCACGGTTGTTCCTGGCCATGAGCAGCCAGGACGAGATCAACGCGCTGGCAACCAGGCGCGCGGCCCAGCTCATCGGACGCCGCAACGTGTTCCAGCTGGTGCCGCGGAGACGACGGAGCCGGCGCGGCTTCGCGACCTCACCGATCGCATATGGGCGTCCTCTGTTCGGGCACGACTCCGACATCGACAAGCTGGAGGGGCGCCTCGACAACGGCTGGGACATCGCCACCACGAAGCTCACCGGTGAGTTCCGTGCCAAGGACTACTTCAGTGAGCACCCCGCTGCCATGGTCCTCGGTGCGATGCGCCGCGGCAATCTGGCTCTCCACGATGCCGGCCAGCGACTGGTCCTCAAGGCGGGCGACACCGTCATCTCGTTGCTGCCACCATCGGATCTGGAGCAGCGGTTCAACCAGCGTGTGAGCAAGGATCGCGGGATCGAACCCGAGGAGGTCCCACCGATCGAGCGCAACAACGGTGGCTCTGATGCCGACCGTCGGGAGACAACCGACTTCGACGGCGGCGAGCAGGCGGATTCGTCGGTGGGCGGCGTGACGCCGCCGCGGGACCCCGACCGGCTCTCGGGGACCTGAGCGACCGCGAGCCCGTTCAGAGCTCCCAGCGTTCCTCGCCGCGGCGACGTCGCCAGCCACTGGCCGCGGAGCTACCCCCGTCGACGTGCACCGTCGTTCCGGTGACGAACCCCGCCAGCGGCGAGCAGAGCCACACCACGGCGCCTGCGACGTCATCGGGCCGCCCCGCATCGGGCCAGGGGGTCATCTCCCACTCATCGGAGGCAGCCATCGCCTCGGAACTCGCTGCGAGATCGACGTCGCCGGGAGTGGGGATCATGTCGGGGGCGACCGCGTTGACCCGTATCCTTCGACGTGCGAGCTCCAGCGCGAGGGTCCTGGTCAGGTTCTCCACACCCGCTTTCATCGCGGAGTAGACACCGAAGCCAGGTCCTGCGCGGTGCGCTTCGATCGAGGTGATGTTGACCACCGAGCCACCCGAGGTCATGAGCGGCACCACCCGTGTCGTCACGTCCAGAACCTGGGTGAAGTTCTCCGCTATCAGCGCAGCGCGACCGTTGGGGGACACCTCGATCGTGGGCGATACGAAACCACCGCCGGCGTTGTTGACCAGCACATCCAGTGAGCCCCACGCGTCACCCAACCGAGCCATCCATGCGGCCACGGCTCCGCCGTCTCGCACGTCGAGCACCTCGGGGTGCACCTCCGCTCCCCGCGAGCGCAGCTCCGCGGCCAACCCTTCGAGCGGCTCGCCGAGGCGGTCACAGAGCGCCACGTCGGCGCCGAAGGCCACCAGCGCCTCCGCGGTGGCCCGACCGATCCCGCGGGCCGCCCCCGTCACCAGCGCTCGGGCACCGTCGAGGCGGATGTCCTGCGGAGCGATCATCGTGGAAGGGTATCCCGGCCCCGCAACCGCTCAACGACCGCTCGCGCACCCCTGCTCGGTAGCCTCGGTCGCCATGGAAGCTCGGGCACAGCACCGACCCACCACGTCCGGAACCAACCGGGCTCTGGCAAGCGCGGTGTTGCTGGCCGCACGGAACCACCCGGAACGTCCTGCGGTGGTAACGAGTGAACAGAACATCACCTGGGGTGAGGTGAACCGCTCATCGGAGTCCCTGGCCGTTCACCTCGCCGCCCACGGCGTGCGACCCGGCGACATCGTCGCGTTGTCTATGCACTCCGGTGCCCTCTGGGTGGTGGCAGCCACCGCGATCAACCGGCTGGGCGGGGCCATCGCAGGGGTGTCGCCGGTGCTGACCGCATCGGAGCGGACGACGATGGTCGACACGCTGCGCCCCCGTCTGGTGCTCGCGGATCGCGACCTCGCCGACGGGCTGCCCCTTCGCACTCCGGTCCTGGAGCTCAGCCGCAGCGGACTGGACACGAGCACCCCGCCGGTAGCCGGCATCGGTGGTGACCACCTGCACGAAGGAACCCGGGGCCACACCCGACCTGCGTATGCGATCTGTTTCACATCGGGCACCACCGGTGCCCCGAAGGCGGCCGTCTTCAGCGAATCGGCCGCCGAAGCGGTCAACCGGATGGACCTGGGCGAGGATCCCGAACCCGGATCCGGTGGTGATGTCATATCCTCGACGCAGTTCGCGCATGTCGGGTTCGTGCTGAAGCTGCCAGGACACGCGTTGGTGGGCTCGACCATCCACGTGATGGACCGTTGGAACGCAACCGAGGCGATCTGGCTCATCGAGAGGTACCGGATCACCACTCTGGGGGTTGTCGCACCCCAGCTCGCACTGATCCTGCGCTCGCCCGCTCTCGAGCACGCTGATCTGTCGAGTCTGCGGACGGTCATCGCGGGCGGTGCCCCGTCGCCCGAACCACTTGTTCGCGAGGCGATCGACCGCCTGGGGGTGAGCTATTCGATCCGCTGGTCCTCCACGGAGTCGGGTGGCGTGGGTCTGGCAGCCGACATATCGGGTCGGGACTCCACGGCGATCGGTACCATCGGGAGTCCCCGCCGGGGGGTGCAGGCACGGATCGCCGACGCCGACGGGACGCCCACGGCTGACGGTGACACCGGCGAGCTGCAGATCAGATCCGACGCCGTGATGGACGGCTACCTGGGCGATCCCGACTCCAGCGCCGCGGCGTTCACCCCGGATCGATGGCTTCGCACCGGTGATCTGGCGACCAGGCGTGACGACGGTCGGTTCGTGCTCGCGGGACGGCGCTCGGAGATGTACATCCGCGGTGGCTACAACGTTCATCCCCAGGAGGTCGAAGGAGTCCTCGCAACCCATCCCGGGGTCGAGGCCGTAGCGGTCGTGCCCAGACGCGACGAGGTCATGGGCCAGATCGGCGTCGCAGTGGTGGTCCCCGCCGGCGGTCACCCGACGCCCACCTTGGGTGAGCTCCGCGAGCACGCTGCGCCGGTGCTGGCGCGCTACAAGCTTCCGGAGGACCTGACCGAACGGGATTCGCTGCCCATCACCGCCGGGGGCAAGCTCGACCGCTCGAAGCTGCGCGCAGAGCTCGAGCGATGAGACGCGAACGATGAGACGCGAACGATGAGAACAGCACCATGACCGCAGTCGCAGCTGCGACAGGGCTCGTGGTCGCATGGCTGATCACGGTCCCGCTCTGTCGCTACAAGGAGCTCCGCCCGAAGACGCCGCGCGATGTGGGATCCGAGGAGGGCATCGTCATCCGTGCGGTGCTCGGCCACGCCCGCTACCCGGGTACCTCCACCGACATCACCGCGCTGGAGGTGATCCCGATCCGGTCCTGGCGGGAGGTGCCCTCGGTGGTGATCGCTCTGCAGGTCGGCCTACCCGCTTCGATGGCGCTCACCGCTATCACGTTCACACCGGTGAGCGTCGTGGTCGCGTACTGCTGGTTCTGTGTGCTGGCCGCTGCGGTCGCGGTGGTCGATGCGCGCATCTGGTTGATCCCGTGGTGGATGCCGTGGGTGGGCGCGGCCGTGGGGGCGGTGTTGCTGACGATCGCCGCGATCGACCTCGGCGACCCACAGCGCCTCGTGTGGGCAGCGGTCTGCGGCGCGGCCGCTATCGGGGCGTTCTTCGTGTTGTTCCTGGCCGCTCCCGGGCGACTCGGCTTCGGCGATGTGCGCCTGGCCCTTCCGATCGGGATGTTCGCGGGTTTCGTGAACCCGCTGCTGGTCCTGTGGGCGTTCCTTCTGGGAAGCCTGCTCGGGGTACTCGTCGGGGTCGTGTCGATGGCCTCGGGGCGAAGCAGGCACTTCGCCTTCGGGCCGCCACTCGCGATCGGGGCACTGATCGCTGTCTGGCTCCAGGAACGCCTGCTCTGAGCCTTCCGTACCGCAGCAGTACCGACCGATCGGTCCCGCTCAGAGAGCTCGGGTAGATCATCCCAGCCTTTTGACTTTTGTCACACCTCTACTGCGCGTAGGATTACCCACCGAGGGGGCCTCGACCGGGGGGAACGACCGGTCCGTGCAAACCGACGGGGCAGAACGGGGCAAAGGAGTCGAACGCATGTCGCGCAACGACCAGCGGTCGAGACCGCGTCCGATCATCACGCTGCGCCGGCTGTCGACGCTGACCCTGGTGGCCCTGGCGATCGGCTCGTTGACGGGCCCGTTCGCCGCAGGTGCCCAGGAAGCGCCGGTGGTGCGCGGCGGCGCCAATGCCTCGGCCGACTCGATGGGGTTCCAGATCATCAACGCGGGTGCCTCCCTCGGCTGGACCTTCGGTCGCTCGACCGCTGCGTACCGCGACATAACCGCCAGCTCGCAGGGAAAGGCCGTGGATCTCGGCGCGCTGGAGGCACTGCTCGGCCAGCCCCAGTGTGGAGGTGAGCTTCCACCAGCGCTCGACCTCGCGACGGTCCCACCCAAGACGATCGCGGAGTCGACCAACAAGGGTGCCGACAAGCCCATCACCGCAGAGGTCAACTTCCCACGCCTGACCGGGGACAAGTCCAAGGACCGCGTCGTGGGAACCCAGACGGCCAGCGCGAATCCGCACCCGGCATCCCAGAGCAGCACCACGACCCGCAACCAGGACTTCGGGTTCTTCCGGGTGGAGGGGGCCACCTCCGAGGCGCGCACCTCCTTCAGCAACGGGGTGCGGCTCGCAGAGGCGGAGGTGTCCGCGAAGCGGATCGTCGTCCTCGGCGGACAGGTCGTGTTCTACGACCCGACCTGGACCGCCAGGGCAACCTCGGGAGCGGAGACCACATCGCAGGCCGACTTCACCTTCGGATCCGCCCAGGTGTTCGGCAACTGGGTGAGCGGCGCGGTACTCGAGAGGGACCTCGCGTTCTTCGAGACGCTGGTGGAGGGGCTCCTGGGTTCACTCGGGCTCGACCTCGAGTTCCCCGAAGCCCGTCAGCCACCCGGTGCGCAGGGCATCGAGATCACCCCGATGTCGTTCACGATGTCGAACGCGCCCATCGGCAAGGGCCTGCTGATCCCACTCCTCAACACGGAGCTGCTCCAGAACTACCGCAAGGATTCGGTCAGCGAGGACTGCCGGCGTGAGACCTTCTGGACGATCATCGACGCGGTGGAGCGGGCACTCGGTGGATCGGGCTCGATCCAGATGCTCGTCGGCGGCGCCACCGCCACCACCGACGACACCGACTACTCGTTCAAGCCCTTCGAGTCCGACACGACGACCACCGTGGCACCCACCACCGCGGCACCCGCGCCGGTGGCCACGGACTTCGGTGACAGTGGCGGCGTCGGAGAGGGCGACACCGGTTTCACCGGGGACGACTTCGGTGGTGACTACTCGGATCTGGGGACGGATCTCGACGCGGGCCTGATCGACGACTTCGGCGACACAGGAAATCTGGACACCTCACTCGACGAAGGGCTACCCGACGAGGTGGCTGCAGAGGTGAGCGACGAATCGACCTCACGGCCCGAGAGCGAGAACGGGCGGGAGATCGCAGCAGGTGCCTCCGACACCACCGACGACAACGTCGCGGCCGTGGTGGTCGGCATAGCCGCCCTGCTGGGAGCACTCGGGCTCTCGATGGGCGACCGACTGGTCGCCATGAGGGCGCGACGCAGGATCGACTGATCGCCGGTCGGACCGGGCAAAGGACCGTCCGGGCAGAGACAACCGGGGTGGAGGACATGAGCACACGAACGAGAGATGCATCGAGATGAGGGACAGGCTGTTCAGGGGTTATGGACCGTTGATCGGTTTCACCGCGCGCTTCCTGGCGGTGGTGCTGTTGGTGCCGTCCAAGGTGCCCGAGGGTGGCGGTTCGGCAGCCGGGGAGGCGACGGGGGTGTCGGACCTGCTCGGCGACGAAGCAGGGGCCGACGGGTACGTCACCGATGAGGAGGGAAACCTCATAGACCCCGAGACCGGCGAGGTCATCGATCCGGCTGGCGCGGATCCTGCGGGTGCCGGCGCGGATGACCCCGCGGGGGCTGGAGGTGGCGCCGGATCCGGTGGTGGCGGTGCTGGGGCCGCCGGCGCGGCAGCCGGCGGCCAGGGACCCGGTGGCCCCGGCGGCGGCGGCGCTGCCAACAAGGGTCCCACCAAGGTAGCCGGATGCGGCGCAGCGCAGGTGCCGGGCGATCCGTACGCGCCACCGTGCATCCAGTTCTCGGGCAGCAACGGCGGAGCCACCACCAGGGGCGTCAGCGCCGACAAGATCGTCGTGACCGTGCGCATCGACGGCTTCGACAGCGGGCTCGTCGACGCGGTCACCAAGAGCCTGGGGGCGGCGGGCAAGATCCCGAGTGAGTCCCGCCAGACGGTGGAGCGCACGATCCGCGGCCTCGTCGACTACTTCAACAAACGCTTCCAGTTCTACGGGCGCCAGCTGGAGCTGATCATCTACGACGGCAAGGGCGATCCGCTCTCGGAGATCATCGGACAGGGCCAGGAGGGAGCCAAGGCCGACGCTCTGAAGGTGGCCAAGGAGTACAAGGCCTTCGCGGACATCTCCGCGGTGACCAGCCCGTACGCCGCCAGCCTCGCCTCGGAGGGAGTGATCAACATCGGAGCGCCCTATGTGCCGCGCAGCTGGCTCGCCCAACGCAGGCCGTACTCGTGGACCCCGCTGACCGACTGCTCCACGGTCGTGGAGAGCGCGGCGTCGTACTACGCGGTCAAGATGGCACGCAAGCCGGCCAAGAACGCCTCGGGTGACCTCAAGGACAAGCCGCGCCGCCTGGCGGTGATCGCTCCCGACAACGCCGAGTACCAGGGTTGCGTGAACGCGGGGATCAACCTCCTCAACAAGATGGGCGGCGGTGGTGACCTCAAGGCCCGCCACAAGTACCAGATCAGCACCAATCCGGGCACCGCGGTCAACAACATCCTGCCGAAGCTGCGCAACGACGGGATCACCACGGTCATGTGCGGTTGCGACCCGGTGTTCCTCAACTTCCTGACGACCGCCATGAACGGCCAGGGCTACTTCCCCGAGATGGTCGTGGCGGGCGTGGCGCTGGTCGATACCGATCTGGTCGGCCAGCTGATGCAACAGAAGGTCTGGACCAACGCGTTCGGCATCTCCTATGCCGGGCCGACCCAGCGGCAGGGAACGAGCTTCGCCTACCGGGCGTACAAGTCGGTGCGTCCCGATGAGCCCTCGATCATGGTCGACATCATCTACAGCCAGCTCTACATGCTCGCCATCGGGATCCAGATGGCGGGACCGAACCTGACTCCCCCGAGCTTCGAGAAGGGGATGTTCGACTACCCACGCCGTTCGGGCCCCTACGGAACCTGGGGATTCGGACCGAACGACTACAGCACATCGGATGACGCTCGCGAGATCTTCTGGAACCCCCAGGCGCCGTCACCGCAGAACAACCAGGCGGGCGCATACCAGGATCCCAACGGCGGAAGGCGCTTCCCGATCGGCAAGTGGCCCGGTGGACAACCACGGGCAGTCGGACGGTGAGCGCGACCCAACCACCCCCCTACCGTGGTCCCAGCCCATCGCAGGCCGAGCTCGGGCCCGCGATGATCGAGCGCACACCACCCCTCGGTGGTCCGGGCACAAGCGCGCCCTCTGGCAGCGACACCACCGGTACCGGTGACCGCGAGTCCGGCGGCAACAGCGGCTCCGGCGGCTCCGGCGGCAACGAGCCGGATGCGGAGCGCGGATCCCAACCGTCACCTCGATGGATGGCGGGCGACGCCCGCATACGCGCGGTGATGGCGATCGCTGCCCTGATCGCAGCATGGCCGGTCGCCGCGGCGCTGCTCCCCAAGGGCCTGCCGGTGGGTGTGGTCCTCCTGGGCCTGGTGTTCGGCGCCACGACCGGCCTCACCTCGGTGGGCCTGATCCTCATCTGGCGTGCCAACCGGGTGATCAACTTCGCGAACCTCGCGATCGCCGGGCTCGCAGGCGCGGCCGCGGTGCGCAGCTTCCTGGGTTGGGACATCCCCTACTGGGCGGCGCTCGTGATGGCGCCGGTCATCGGCCTGGCGGTCGGCGCGCTCGTGGAGCTCGCGATAATCAGGCGGTTCGCGAACGCTCCCAGGTTGGTGCTGACCGTGGCGACCATCGGTCTGGCCCAGCTTCTGGGTGGCCTCGAGGTCGGCCTCGCGGAACGGGCCTTCGGGGAGGTCCCCCTGATCGTCGCGCCGTTCGAGACCCCTCTCTCGTCGATCACCGTGACGCTCGGACCGGTAATCCTCGACGGCAACGACCTGTTGCCCCTGGCGGTCGTGCCGGTGGTGGTCGGCCTGCTCGGCTGGTTCATGCAGCGCAGCCTGGTCGGTCAGGGGATCCGGGCTGCCGCAGAGAACACCGAGCGCGCACGGCTGCTCGGCATACCCGTGCGACGCCTCACGACGCTCGTGTGGGCGCTCGCCGGGCTGTTGGCTGCGCTCACGCTGGTGCTGCGGGCACCCAGCCTGGGGATGGCGCCATCGGTCACCCTCGGACCCGCGCTGCTGTTGCCGGCGCTCGCCGCGGCGATCGTCGCCCGCATGGAGTCGATGCCGGTCGCCTTCGGTGCCGCCATGGTGATCGGGGTCATCGAACAGGCGCTGCGCTGGAACACCGACACCCCATCGCTGCTGAGCGTGATGACGCTGGCGATCATCCTGTTGGCATTGCTCGCGCAGCGCCGGGGAGCGTCACGCGCCTATGACGCCGAGGGTGGCTGGCGTGACACCGAACTGATCGCCAGATTGCATCCAGCGGTTGCCGCGCTCCCCGCGGTGAGGATCGCGAAGGTGGCGATCGGTCTCGTCCTTCTGGCAGCGGCCGTGTTGGTGCCGCTCATCCTCGAACCGGGAGCCGCTTTCACCGCCTCGATCATGGTCATCTGGGCGATCGTGGGTGTGTCGCTCGTGGTGCTCACCGGTTGGGGAGGCCAGATCAGCCTCGGGCAGTTCGGGATCGTCGGTGCCGCCGCGATCGTCGGCGGGAACCTCATCGCCCACTGGAACGTCGACTTGTTCGTGATGATGGCGGCCGCCACGGCGACCGGAGCGCTGGTTGCTCTCCTGTTGGGGATCCCGGCGCTTCGCATCTCGGGACCGTTCCTGGCCGTGGTCACACTCGCCTTCGCGGTGGTGCTCGACGGCTTCGTGTTGAACCCGACGGTGTTCCCGGATCTGATCCCCGACACGGTGGGCCGACCGATGCTGTGGGGCCGGATCGACCTCTCCCAGGAGCGCACCATGTTGTACGCCTGCCTGGCGGTGCTGGCGCTGGTGATCTCGTTCACCGTCGGTGTGCGCCGGTCGCGTTCCGGGCGACTGCTGCTCGCGAGCCGCGACAACCTGAAGGCAGCCGAGGCCGCTTCGGTTCCGTCGGTGTGGATCCGTCTCAGCGCGTTCGTGTTCGCCGGCGCTCTCGCAGGGCTCGCCGGCGGACTGCACATGTTGGTGAACAACGGCGCCCGCGGTGGTTCGTACGCGCCGGCGATGTCGATGGACGTGTTCTCGCTCACCACGATCGGCGGACTCGGTTCCGTACCGGGCGCGGTGCTCGGCGCAGGCGCGGGTCGTGGACTCCAGGACGCGAGCGACTTCCTGCGCCTCACCGCGTCGGGCCTCGGAGTCCTGCTCGTGTTGTGGTTGGTCCCCTCGGGCATCGCGGGTATCGCCGCCAGGCTGCGCGACAGGCTGGTCGCACCGCTCGCGGCGCGTCGGGGCATGGATACCCAGGGCCGGCCCCTCGAGCTTCCACCACAGGAGCCACCCGGCGATCCCGAGAGCCGCTCCGACGGAGTCGAGCCCGATGGCAGCGATGGCACACGGGGCACCGAGATCGACCTGCGCACACCCGGGTCAGCTGTCACAGGCACGCCCGACCCCAACACGGCCGGGCCCGGCACGAACGGCAGCCGATCGGCCGGGACCGGAGATCCGCTCCACGCCGCATCCGGCGCCCGACCGCTCCTCGAGGCAACGGGCGTGGACGTCTCCTACGGCCAGTTGCAGGTCCTCTTCGACGTCGATCTGTCGGTCGGTGACAACGAGTGCGTGGCGTTGCTGGGAACCAACGGCGCCGGGAAGTCGACCCTGCTGCGCGCCATCTGCGGGCTGGCCCCCCACAAGGGCACCATCCGCGTTGGCGACGTCGACATCTCCTCGCGCCCACCCGAGCAGATCGTCCGTGAGGGTGTGGCCCTGATGCCGGGGGGAAGGGCGATCTTCCCGACGATGTCGGTCGACGACCACCTGCGCCTCGCCACTTGGACCTTCCGCAGGGACACCACCCGCATCGACGACTCCCTCGAGGACGTCCGCCAGCTGTTCCCGGTGCTCGCCGATCGTGGTCACCAGCTGGCGGGGGACCTCTCCGGCGGTGAGCAACAGCAGCTCGCGATGGCGATGACCCTGTTGTTGCGCCCCAAGGTGCTCTTGATCGACGAGCTCTCGCTCGGGTTGTCACCGATGATCGTGGCCGCTCTGTGCGAGGTTGTCCGGGTCCTGCAGCGACAAGGCATGACGATCGTGGTCGTGGAGCAGTCGATCAACGTCGCGCTCACCCTCGCCGAACGGGCGGTGTTCATGGAGAAGGGCACGGTCCGCTTCGAGGGACCGACCCGTGAGCTGATCGACCGACCCGACCTGTTGCGCTCGGTGTTCCTCGAAGGAGCGACCCAGTCCGGCGCCGACGGCGACGAGGACGACTCGGCGAAGGCGATCGCATCCATCGACCTCGCCGAGCTCGACCCGATCGAGCACCACGACCTGCCCCTCGCCGAACGTGACCCGATCCTCGTGTGCACCGACGTGACCAAGCGCTTCGGTGGCGTGGAGGCTCTGAGCCACGTGGATCTCGAGGTGCGCCCCGGCGAGATCGTCGGCCTGATCGGCCAGAACGGAGCCGGCAAGACGACCCTGATGGACTGCATCTCGGGTTTCCACACCGTCGATGCCGGCCGGATCCTCTTCAGGGGCCACGACATCACCGACTGGGCACCCAGCGAACGGGCCCGGGGCCGCCTGGGCCGTACCTTCCAGGAGGCGCGGCTGTTCCCCTCGCTCACGGTCGCCGAGGTGATGGCGGTCGCCTGCGAACGCACCGTCGCGAACCGCTCACTGGTAGCGGACGCCACCCACCAACCGGCGTCGTATGTCTCCGAGGAGCTGACCGCACAGAAGGTCGCCCGCCTGGTGGAGATGCTCGGGCTGTCCCCCTATGCGAACACCCCGGTCGCATCGCTTTCCACCGGCACACGCCGAATCGTGGAGCTCGCATGTCTGCTGGCCGAGGAGCCGGTGGTCATGTGCCTCGACGAGCCCTCCGCGGGCGTCGCCCAGCGCGAGACCGAGGCCCTGGGCCCGCTTCTGCGCCAGGTCTGCGAGCACACCGGTGCTGCGATGCTGGTGATCGAACACGACATGCCTCTTCTGGCAGGGCTCTGCGATCGTCTCGTGGCGATGGACCTGGGACAGGTGATGGTCGAGGGCCCGCCGGCAGAGGTTCTCGACCATCCTGCGGTGATCGGGGCCTACCTCGGCACCGACGCAGCCGCCATCAACCGTTCCGGTTCGGCGACGCCGAGCCCCGCGGCAGCGATGGCCCACACACCACCGGACTCGGCTCCCGAGCTCGTCTGATCCGGGGTCCGCGATCCCGGCCAGCGGCGAGCCGGGCCAGCGAAGGGGCTCGACGGGGGATCCGGATGGCTACGGGGAACACCGAGAAGAACCGGTTGGACCCATCCCCTTCGGGGATGGGTCCTCGACGTTGGTGGAGGCGATGGGAGTCGAACCCACGACCTCCTCGATGCGACCGAGGCGCTCTAGCCAGCTGAGCTACGCCCCCAACGGATTGATCATTGTAGACCGCCTTGGCCCGAGGACGGAATCGGCACCAGCGAGGTGACATCGCTCCCCCGGAGCTGCGGTACCACGAGCCGCGCGTGTCCGCGACCTCGGCGCGTCCCCTGCGGTGCGTGGCCCGTTCATGGAGCTGCGGTACCACGAGCCGCGCGTGTCCGCGACTGAAGCACCAGTGCCGAGTCACCCAGTGCCATATGAGCACCAGTTGACTGACGAAGCATGGTTCAGTCACCCACAGCACCTCATCCTGTAGTTCAAGTCACCAACTGCGCCGTTCCGGTATGCCTCGGCGAGCGACAGCGATCGACCACCGTTCCACGAACGCCACAGCAGCTGGCGCACCTTGATGCAGGAGATCTGCGTCGCTGGCCCACGCTCCTGGGGTCGGGTGGAAGTCCCTCGGGTGGAAGTCCCTCGGGTGGAGGAGCTCAGTTGGCGGAGCTCAGTTGGCGATCCGTCGGACCTCGACCGTGTCCGCACCGAAGGCTGTGGCTCCCAATGGCGCGGGACGTGCACCGACCGCCGTGCCGATGGCCGAGACGGTGACGTGACCCGCGCGGGAACCCTGCGGGACGACCGAGCGGTCCGCTCGGGTCACCACGCGCTGCAGAGCGACCAGGTAGGCGAGCATCAACACGTCCGCGGTGAGGTGGAGGTAGAGGAAGGAACCTCCGAACGCGACCGTCGCGAGCAGGGTCAGAAGAGCGGCCGCGCCGAGGGTGATCAGCACATCCTGGCGACGTTTGCGGACCGAGTGCGACACGGGCCGCTGGGACACAGCACCCCGGGACACAGCATGCCGGGACACGGCATGCCGGGACACGGCATGCCGGGACACAGTGTGCTGGCGGCCACCCGACAGGCCATGAGCCGGACCCACGTAGGGCGAGGGAACCCCCGGAAGGCTGTCGGCCCCGTTTCCAGTACGCCCGAGCCTCGCAGCGCGGCGTGTTCCGAGCTCGATCACGTTGTCATCGCCGTCGACCGGAGAGGACCTGCGCAACGAGGAGAGCTGGGAGTTGAACGAACGGATCGTGTCGCTGCGGCGGCTACGGGAGATCCTGGCCATGAGATCCGGCAGCAGGACGACTGCCCAGACCAGCGCCAGTCCGACTATCACGAGGGTTGATATCACGGATCCTCCGGCGGGTGGATGATCGTTGGTCCGATTCCTGTTTCCGGTCCGCGGACCGTGTTGCGGGGTTCTTCGGTGATGCGAGCCCAAAGCTAACAATCGTGCAACGAGTGTTACAAGCTCTTGACGGAATCACATCGTTGTGATTCTAGCGGGAGCTCACCTCCAAGGGTTACAACCCGGCGATCCCGTCGCCGAACATGCTGTCGGGACCGACGTCGGAAGCGATGCCGCGGCCGGCTTCCGCCGGCTCCTCCGCTCCGGGTCGCCGGTAGACACCAGAGCGTCCGCCTGTCTTCTCCCAGAGTGCTATGTCGCCGATCACCATCTGGCGATCCACCGACTTGCACATGTCGTAGATCGTGAGACAGGCCACGCTGACCGCGGTCAGCGCCTCCATCTCAACACCGGTGCGGTCCACGGTCTCCACGCTCGATTCGACCTCGATGAAGGCATCGTCGATGCGGAAGTTGACCAGCACTGCTCCGACCATCACCGGATGGCACAGCGGAATGAGCTCCGAGGCGCGCTTCGCGGCCTGGATTCCCGCCACCCGGGCGACCGACAGGACATCTCCCTTGTTGATCGCTCCGCGGGCCACCAGCGAGGTGGTCTCGGTGTTCATGTGGACACGGCCACGAGCGATCGCCCGGCGATGGGTCTGCTCCTTGGGGGTCACGTCCACCATGCGCGCCCTGCCCAGGGGATCCAGATGTGTCAGGCCGCTGTCGGTCATGGGTCCGATGCTACGTTCCCCGGACAGAACAGGCGAGATCCTGGCAGTGCGGCCTCGACCTAGCCGCCTATCTGGCTCATCGTGCGCCGGGGACGGATGAAGGTGGCCTGACCGATCGCGTGCCCGGCCGACTTGGATGCCACCTCGGCACGGATGGCGGCTTCCAGGTCGTTGTCGGAACCACCTCCGCGCAGGATCCTGCGCAGGTCCACGTCCCTGGTGGCGAAAAGGCAGTTGCGGAGCGAACCGTCGGAGGTGAGCCGCACACGGTCACACGATCCGCAGAAGGGACGCGTCACGCTGGGTATGACGCCGACGATCCCGGCGCCGTCGAGGTAGGCGAACTGCTCGGAGGGCTCGTTGCCACGCTCGATCGCGACGAGGGGATGGACCGATTCGATGACCTCCAGGACCTCGGCCTGCGAGACGACGGCCTCGGGGGTCCAGCGCTCGTCGGCATCGAGCGGCATGAACTCGATGAAGCGCACGATCACCCCCCGCTCACGCCCGAACGCGACGAAATCGAGGATCTCGTCGTCGTTGACACCTCGCATGGCGACGACGTTCACCTTCACCGGGTCGAAGCCCGCTGCGATCGCTGCATCGATGCCATCGAGCACCCGCGGCAGGTCGTCACGGCGGGTCAACGTCTCGAAGCGGTCCGCACGCAGCGAGTCGAGCGAGATGTTCACCCGGTCGAGTCCCGCCGAGCGCAGATCCGTCGCGCCGACCGCGAGCGTCGAACCGTTGGTGGTCATCGACAGATCGACGGGATGTTCGTCGCAGGAGAGAGCGGCGAGCTTCTCGATGAGCAGCGGGAGGTGGGCGCGCATCGTCGGCTCGCCACCGGTGAGCCGGATCGAGTCGATGCCGAAGCGTCGGACCATCACAGCTGCGACCCTTGCCAGCTCCTCGAAGGTGAGCACCTCCGCGCGGGGCAGCCATGTCATGCCCTCCGCGGGCATGCAATAGGTGCAG
>CAYVYG010000012.1:0-21154 GCA_964454385.1 uncultured Microthrixaceae bacterium | reverse complement strand
TTGGTCGAGAAGTTGGTGTGACAACCCGCGCCGTTCCAGTCACCCTTGATCGGCTTGGCCGATATCGAAGCGTTCACCCCGAAGTCCTCTGCGATCCGGAACAACAGGTAGCGGGCCATCCACATCTGGTCACCGACCTCGAGAGGACCGAGCGGACCGATCTGGAACTCCCACTGTCCGAGCATCACCTCGGCGTTGGTCCCCGAGATCGACAGACCGGCATCCATGCACGCGGTGGTGTGGGCCTCGACGATCTGTCGGCCGGCGATCTCTATCGCACCCACGCCGCAGTAGTACGGGCCCTGGGGCGCCGGATAGTAGTAGCCCTCGGTGGGCCATCCGAGAGGCCTGCCCTCCTCGAAGAAGGTGTACTCCTGCTCCATACCGAACCACGGTTCGTGCGCCGCGAACCGTTCGGCCACCGTTGCACACTGCGAACGGGTGTTGCTCGCGTGCGGCTCCATCGTCTCGGGCAACAGCACCTCGCAGAGCACCAGGATGTCGTCGCCTCGGCGGATCGGGTCCGGGCAGGTGAACACCGGCCGCAGCATGCAGTCGGAGTTGTCGCCGGTGGCCTGGTTCGTCGATGAGCCGTCGAAGTTCCACACCGGGATCTCGACGCCATCGGGGATGACCTTGGTCTTGGAGCGGATCAGGGGCACCGGTTCGGTTCCGTCGATCCAGATGTACTCGGCCCTGTACGCCACTGCTCGTCACCTTCTGTCGTGGGCCCACACGCGGTGCGGGCCCTCTCGTCTCTCAACATGTTCCCACCCTCGATGTGTGCACACGCACCCGGGGAACACCCGACACCTTGCTCGCGTCGGATTTCACAGCGTTTGCACGATTGTGAACGCTGTGTGAACAGCACCAGCACGACACGGCCGACGGTCCCGTTCGCTGTCACAATGCACGAGCGGCACTCCGAGGTGGCCCGCTACCCGTTGGACCGCTCACAACCCGGTCCTCGGTACCGTGGACTGGGCACGCTACACACGACAGAGCCATCCGAACATGCCCGAGAGATCCAACGGACCACAACAGCCGGACTCTCCAGCCGGACCAGAAGGGTGACAATGCAGCAGAGACAGGACTACGTCCTGCGTACCGTGGAGGAACGCCGGGTGCGACTCGTGCGTCTGTGGTTCACCGACGTGCTGGGCCACCTGAAGTCGGTGGCGATCTCCCCGGTCGAGCTGGAAGCCGCCTTCACCGAGGGCGTCCAGTTCGACGGCTCGGCGATCGACGGCTTCAGCCGGGTGCAGGAGAGCGACGTCCTGGCACGGCCCGACGCCAACTCGTTCCAGTTGATGGCGAGCGAGGACGGCGAGACGACCGCCAGGGTCTTCTGCGACATCACGAACCTGGACGGCACTGCATTCGAGGGTGACCCCCGCCAGGTGCTGCGGCGCAACCTCGCCGCTGCCGCTGACGCGGGTTTCGAGTTCATGTGCGCACCCGAGATCGAGTACTTCTACCTCGAGCCGGGTGACCGCGGGGCCGTTCCGGTCCCCCTCGACGACGCCGGTTACTTCGACCTCACCGCCAACGACTCCAACGGCCACGTACGTCGACGGACGATCCAGCGCCTCGAGACCACCGGCATCCCCGTGGAGTACTCCTTCCACGAGGATGCGCCGTCGCAACACGAGATCGACCTGCGCTACAGCGACGCTCTCACCATGGCCGACAATGTGATGGCGCTGCGCATGATCGTGCGCGAGGTCGCGATGTCCGAGGGCGTGCACGCAACGTTCATGCCCAAACCGATCGAGGGAGTGCAGGGATCGGGCATGCACACCCACCTGTCGCTGTGGTCCGCGGACGCGAACGCGTTCTGGGATCCCGAGACTTCCGACAACCTCTCGGCCGTGGCGCGCAGCTTCATAGCGGGCCTGTTGGCCCACGCGCACGAGCTCACTGCGGTGACCAACCAGTTGGTGAACTCCTACAAGCGGCTGGTCGCCGGCTTCGAGGCTCCGGTCAACATCTCCTGGGCCCACAACGACCGCAGCGCGCTCGTGCGAGTGCCGGTGCCCAAACGCAACAAGGAGGCCCAGGGGACCCGCATCGAGTACCGCGCCCTCGACCCCGCCTGCAACCCCTACCTGGCGTTCTCGGTGCTGTTGGCGGCCGGCCTGCGGGGCATCGCCCGGGGATACGAGCTGGCCGAGGAGTCGACAACGGTCCTGGGCGACGAGTCGGCCCGGTGCCACACGCCCGGACTGCTGCCGGCCAACCTGTCGGGTGCGCTCGACGAGATGGAGCGATCAGAGCTCGTGCGCAGTGCCCTCGGCGAGCACATATTCGAGTGGTTCCTTCGCAACAAGCGCGCCGAATGGGCGGACTACCGCACCCACGTCTCGAGCTTCGAACTGGACCGCTACCTGCGGACCTGGTGAGAAGATGGACCCGATCCTCGTGTGGCCGGATCCCGCGCCGCCCGACATCGCGCGGGTGCTCGACATCGCGGGGCTGACCTGGGAGGCGGTCGGGACCGAGGCGGCTGCACGTGACAGGCCGTGGTCGGCCGGTGTGGTTTCCGCCGAGTTCGATCCGACAGCGGCGTTCGCGGCCGTCAGGGCGCTCCGGCGGGGTGACTCCGCTCTGGCACCGCTGCTGTTGTGCCTGCGCGGATCCGAGCTCGCCGACCTCGAGGACCTCAGCGATGACTTCGACGACTTCTGCGTGGTGCCGGCTCATCCGAGCGAGTTGGACGCGCGGATACGCCTCCTCCTCACACGGGGCGCGGCGGGATTCGAGAGAGCGCCGGAGATCATCGAGTACGGGCCTCTCGAGTTGAACGTGCACACCTACCAGGCCCACCTGGAGAGCCGGCCGCTCGACCTCACCTACATGGAATACGAGTTGCTCAAGTTCCTCGCATCCAATCCCGGACGCGTGTTCACCAGGGAGGCTTTGCTGAGCCAGGTCTGGGGTTACGACTACTACGGGGGCGCACGCACCGTGGACGTGCACATCCGGCGTCTGCGCGCCAAGTTCGGCGAGGAGCACGCGGGGTTGATCCACACGGTGCGTTCGGTGGGCTACCGGCTGGGTGAACTGCGCTGGAAGGCCTGAGCGGCCGGTCCCACCGACGGGATCCGCTCAGACGTTCAGATCCAACAGCTCACTGCCCTCGTTGCGGTACTCGCCCTCCATGCGAAGTGAGTGCCCCAGGAGCACCGCGATGACCGAGCCGCCGATGATGGCCGCCACGGGGATGACCACCAGGAGCGTGATGACGATGAGCAACGGACCCATGTGGACAGTCTGCCCGATCAGCCCGCTCGATGCCGAGCCCGACGGTGTGGTCCTCACAGCACCGGCGTGCCGACCGGCCAGCGCGGCGCGAATCCGTGGTGCGCCCACAGCGCAGCGGCGGTCGCCGCGAACACCGCCTCGCTGACCGCCAAGGGTTCACCACCGGTGGGATCGACCACGACCTCGACGTGTGGCATCCCCGATGCCGGGAGGATCCCGAAGGACCTGATCGTCAGATCGTGCACCTCCCCCCGGTCATCCACCGCCAGTGACTCCGAGCAGACCATTCCCGCAGCCATGTGGACCGCACCGATCACATAGGAACCGAGCACCACCTCGTCGAGGGGATCGCCCGGGCCGACGGTCACCCGGATGTGCCCCTCGGGCAACGCGTCGTCGGGGACGACGATCTCGGTGCGGGCCCAACCTCCGCCGGGCGCCACCACCCTCACACCGGCGCCATCACGTCCACCTGCAGGACCCTGGTGACCAGCGGCGACCAGGGCGCACAGCGCCTCGACCCAACCTGCTCCGCGAAGCGAGGCACTGGTCGGCGGCCCCGGGACCGTGCGTTGCTCGATCCCGAGCGCGGGCGCCGCGTGAGCCACCGCCTCGCTGATCCCCGGAGTTGCAACGACGCGCATGATCCCCGAGCCGTCGGAGTCGACCCCGATCGCGACAGGTGGCCGCTTGGGTCCGTTGCGCACGATGTCCTCGCGGGTCCAAAGGGCCAGCACCGTTCGCCCGTGTCGATCGGCCAGGTGCCGCGCGACCTCGGGCAGGGGTGAGGAGAGCTTCGCCCCGAACGCACCACCGTTGGCCAGCACGCTGGCTGGTTCGCCCCCGGGCTCACACCATGAGGCATCCGACTCCAGGTAGGCCGGTTCCACCCAGGAGGTGCTCAGCGTGGCCGCCCAATCCCCATCGGGAAGCGGTAGGGCAACAGCGGGCTCGACGGTCGTGCGCCGACCCTGGATCCGTCCGGCAGCGGCGCGGGCTGCGGTGAGGCTCTCTGCGACCACCCAGTCGCCGTGCGCACCCGCAACGGCGATCAGCGCATCCGCAGGCGCGGTGTCGGCGGCGAAGCCGGGCCCGTCGATGAGCATGTCGACACCCACCCGTTGTGGTATCCCCCCCTCGAGGGTTGCGCGGCGCCCACCCGGATCCAGCTCAGCATCGCCGTGGTGGAGCGAGGGCACCGGCAGGGATCCGCCACCCAGAACCTCGACACCCACCTCGGATATCCCCTGCCAACCGGTGCAGCGACACAAGTGCGCCGCGAGCACGCGATCGACCGCCGCAGCATCGGGGGCGCCCGCACCCGACCTCGAGCGATGGTCCTCGAAGCGCATGATGATCCCCGGCGTGCAGAACCCACACTGGGTCGCCCCGTGCTCGACGAACGCCTCGGCCCATCCGGTCGCGGTCTCGCGCTCCAGGCCCTCGAGGGTGGTCACCGAGCGGTTCGCCACGCGGCGGACAGGCGTGACGCACGCGACCCGTGCCCTGCCGTCGACGAGCACCGTGCAACACCCGCACTGGCCCTGGGGGGCACATCCGTCCTTGGCGCTGGTGACACCACCCACCGTCCGGAGCACCTCCAACAGGCTTGCCCGTCCCAGCTCCTCGGGAACGTCCAGCTGCGCGCCGTTGCACTCGAAGCTCAGGGTCATGGCAACGAGTGTGCCCGCCGTTGCGCCCTCGCTCAACACCCCGGGTCCTCCGACGGAGGGAGTGCACCCGCCCGATCGTTCCGCCGGAGAGCCGGGTTGTACCGTTGCGCAGGTGCATCCGGACCCGCCAGCCATCCACAGCGCTGCCCCTCTGCCGCGGCGGTTCTCACGACGAGGCCTTCTCCTGGGTGGGGCGTCCATCGGAGTGGGCCTCTCGTTGGGCGCCGCATGCAGCTCCCGCAGCGAGCCCACCATCCCCGAGAGAGCCTCGGGCGCAGGCGCGTTGATCGCTGCGTTCCCGCAGTCCGCTCCATATGTCCCGGTGGACGTCCCCACCAGGCTTCCCTATCTGTTGTCAGATCCCGAGGGCGTCCCGTACGACATCATCGAGGGATCCGTGCCGTTCGTGATCTCCCGCGATGGAGCGACGGTCGCCGAGCTCGAGGTGCGACCGCGCTCCGAGGGGATCCCGCGCGCATACCTGCCCGTCGAGCACACCTTCGAAGAGGTCGGGGTCTTCGACGTGACCGCCACCCACGAAGGACGCGAGCTCACGAGCCAACTCGAGGTCTTCTCGCAGTCCGAGGTCGTCTCACCGGTGGTGGGACAACAGCTACCCCCTGCTCCCACCCCGACCGTGGATGATTCGAAGGGCGTCGACCCGATATGCACCCTGGTCCCGCAGTGCCCGTTCCACTCGGTCGACCTCACCGACGTGGTCGGCACCGACGCCCGGATCGTGCTGCTGGTTGCCACACCGGCGTACTGCCAGACCGCTTTCTGCGGTCCGACCCTGGGGAACCTGATGGACATCGCGGATAGCAGGGACGACCTGACGGTGATCCACGCCGAGGTCTACAAGGTCCCCAAGGAGACCAAGGGTGACCTGTCCTCCGCGCCGCTCGCGCCGCTACCCGACAAGTACGGGCTGTTGTTGGAACCGGTCCTCTACGTGACCGACACGAAGGGTCTCATCACCACGCGCGCCGACGCGATGATCGACCGCTCGGAGATGGAAGAAGCGCTCAGCTGAACGAAGAACCACACCCGCAGCTGCTCTGGGCGTTCGGGTTGGTGATCGAGAAGCCCGCCTGGTTCAGCCCGTCGGAGTAGTCGAGCGTCGCGCCCTCGAGCAGCGGCGCGCTGGCGGCGTCCACCACTACCCGCACGTCCCCGAACGTCGCCGAGCGGTCGTCAGCAGCGGTCTCGGAATCGAAGAACATGTCGTAGGAGAAGCCCGAGCACCCTCCGGGTTTGACCGCAACGCGCAGTGCCAGACCCGGCTCACCTTCGGCTTCGATGAGCTTGCCGACCTTCTCGGCTGCTGCTTCGGTGACAGTGATCATGAGCGGACCTCTCGGTTCTCGGGATCGTACGGTTCTACAGGCGGGATTCTAACGGCATCGGCCGTGCCAATACGATCGCGATTCCTCGAGTTCCCCCAACCGGGGTCCTCGGGATCCCCCGACCAGGCCTGCGATGTTCGCTGTCATCGGATCATCACCACCTGAGCCCTGCAGGGATCGCGGGCTGACAGGTCCGAGAAGTCCTCCACCTCTGCTCCCCCCACCTCCTCGGTGAACCCCTCCATGAGGCCCCGGTGCAGGGCGCAGACCACCTGCGGTTGTGCTTCGGCCAACTCGCCGAAGGGGCAGTGGCCGAACGCCACGCTCATCCGGCCGTCGTCGACCACCGAGGCCGGATCGAAACCGAGCTCCGCGAGCATCTCCAGGGTCTGGTCACAGCAATCGCCCATACCCGAGCTGCGGTGCGCCAGCGCCCGCCCGGCGTCGCGCCCTGCTTGCAGCACCGTGTCGGGGTCCGCGAAGCTCGCCACCGCCACCTGCAGCAACATCCGCGACAACAACGGATAGACGGGGGGCTCGAGACCCAGGCTGGGCGCGTCGCTCGCCAGCTCGTAGAGCTTCTGTGGTCGGCCGACCCCACCGGAGGTGTCAGGGCGCGAGTCGAGCAGACCCACCTCTCTCATACGCTCCAGGTGTGGTCGCACCGTGTTGAGGTGCAGACCGAGCGTGTTCGCCACCTCAGCTGTCGACAACGGGCGTGGTGAACGCGCCAGCTCGAGGTAGATCGCGTAGCGCGTGTTGTCTCCGAGGGCCTTGAGGAGATCGAGTCGATCACCCGATCCCTGCGCGACCGGCTCGTCGCCGGTGGGGGCGCTACGACCCGGGGTGGATTCCACCATCGCGCGATCATACCCTACCCACGAATAAACACGGTGACGACCGGTTCAATACGGGTTAGAATCGACCACATGGAGGCAGACCTCGACAGCACAGACCTCGACAGCACGGACCTCGACAGCACGGGCCTCGACAGCACAGGCCTCGACAGCACAGGCCTCGACAGCACGGGCCTGGACAGCACGGGCTCGCAGAGCTGGGCGAGCGTGGTTGCGGATTCGACGGACCCCGCCGGGTCGCGCCACGTAGAACCGCCGAACCGGGAGTACGTGCTCGAGATGCTCGCAACGGTCATGGACCCCGAGTTGGGCAGCGATATCGTGGCATTGGGCATGGTGCGTGACGTGCTCATCGACGACGCGGGAGCGGTGCTGATCGGAATCGCCCTCACCACGAGCGGATGTCCCCTGCGCTCACAGATCCAACGCGACGTGAGAGCCCGGATCGGTCAGCTCCCGGGTGTCTCGTCGGTGCGAATCGACTGGGGGGAGCTCACCGCGTCCGAGAAGGCCGCGACCATGGAGCGCGCCCGCCTCGCGGTCTCCCAACGTCCGGAGAACACCTCCGTACCCACCCGGACCAAGGTTCTGCTCGTCGCCTCGGGCAAGGGGGGTGTGGGCAAGTCCTCGGTGACGGTCAACCTGGCGGCGGCGCTCGCCGTCGGGGGGCGGCGGGTCGGGGTGCTCGACGCCGACATCTGGGGATTCTCGGTGCCGCGCATGTTCGGCGTCTCCGAGCGTCTCGAGGCCGACCGGGAAGGCCGCATCGTCCCCCGGACCGTCGAGGTTGCGGACAGCTCGATCGAGGTGGTGTCGATGGGTCTGCTGGTCAAGGAGGAGGGTTCGGCTCTGATGTGGCGGGGCCTGATCCTCAACCGTGCGGTGCGTCACTTCCTCGAAGATGTTGCCTGGGGTGATCTCGACTACCTGCTGGTCGACATGCCACCGGGAACCGGGGATGTCCAGATGGGACTCGCCAAGATGCTCCCGCGCGCAGAGATGCTGGTGGTCACCACACCCTCGCTCGCGGCGCAGCGCGTCGCCGTGCGGGTCGTCGACATGGGTCGCAAGAACTTCCTGCACGTCGCCGGCGTGATCGAGAACATGAGCGCATACGTCGATCCGCAGGGAAACCGCCACGAGATCTTCGGCGCCGGCGGAGGCGAGAGGCTCGCCCGACAGGCCGGTCTGCCGCTGTTGGCCCGGATCCCCATCGAGCCCGCGGTCGCATCCGGAGGTGACACGGGAGCTCCGGCGGTCCTCGGTCCGGGTCCGGCTTCGGAGGCATTCCGCCGACTCGCCGAGCGCATCGTGGAGATCAGCCCGCCGACCGACCTCTCGAGCTGTTCGGCCCACATCGGGGACCGTCCGGTAGCGGAGACCCCGGTCTCCATCGGCTGAGGACGAGCCGTGGGATCAACCGGCACCGTGCGGGCCGTCAGTGGGGTCCGGGTCGTTGATGCGGACGTCGATCACCCGTGCGGTGTCACGTCCTGACCTCGAACGCGATGCCGGCCCGCCGAATCCGCGATCACCGGATGGACCTCGCCACGCTCCGGCTGTCGAGGCCGCCCGACGGCCGGCGCTCGAGAACGCCACCACCCGGGTCGCCCGGCGACCGAGCACACCCACCACGACCGGGCGCAGCAGAGCCCTCGTCGGTGGGAACAACGCCACCAGACCGACCACGTCGGTGATGAAGCCCGGTGTCAGCAGCAACGCGCCCCCTGCCAGCACCAGGACACCGTCGAGAAGTTGACGGGCGGGCACCCGGCCCATCGCCAACTCCTCGTTGGCACGCCGCCAGATCGACGCGCCCTCCCGACGCACCAGCCAGGCGCCGAGCACGCTGGCCCCGACCAGAGCGAGCAGGGTCCATCCCAGCCCGAACGCGTCGGCAGACGCGACGATCACCGCCAGTTCGGCGAACGGCAGTGCCACGAACAGGACCACCAACACGAGTGCCACTTGCCCATCGTAAGGGGGCGACCCGAGCCGGTGGCCGCGCGGCCCCTCACCGGCGAACTGTCCGGTGTGGCACTCGCTGGTGTGGTCCCAGAGCGGACAGTTCGCCTTGGGAGGCCGTTCGCTTGGGCAAGACCGGTTCAGGAAGCCGATTCGATCAGGACCCTGCGCTCCGACTCGTTGAGGCCACCCCAGATGCCGTGTGGCTCGGAGATCTCGAGTGAGTACTCGAGGCACTCCCTGCGCACAGCGCACTCGGCACATATCTGCTTGGCGCGACCCTCGCGCTCGAGTCGGTCGGCCTTGCGCTCGAACTGCGCGGGCGGGAAGAACACCTCCGATTGCGGTCCCCTGCAAGCGGCCTTGACCTGCCACATCTCCGGTGATGGTTGTGCGCTCACCAAGCCCCCCTGGCCTTCATCGGATAGCTGACCCACGAGCGGCCCGTCCGGGGTGACCGGCTCCGATCCCCGCACCCACCGGGTCCCCGGGCCCACCGCAGTGGGCCCATCGGTCCCGGCGTCGGGAGACCGACCCATTGACGGGCTCTCTCAGGTTGTGCGGAGCACGATAGAGCGAACTACGGAATCCTTACAAGGAGCAATTTGTGTCCTCCGTGCTCACTTCCGCGAACGGTCGCCGCTTCCACACGGGGTGCGGTCAGGAACCTTCGGGCTCGACCTCCAGGATCAACCCGTCGATCCCGATCACCCGGACGCCCGTTCCGGTGGGGACCGGGGCACCGCTGGTGGCCCGGGCACGCCAGCGTGCACCGCTCACCGTGACCGTTCCGTCGGGGTCGAGCTCGATCACCGCCTCACCGGGTTCACCCAGGAGAAACTCCCGCTCGATCGTGGGCGTTCCGAACCGGGTGCGGACCATCGTGGGCATCCCCGTGAAGACCGTCGCGGCCATGCCGACGACTCCGGCCGCCAGCGCCAACCAGGTGGGTCGGAACTCGCTGAACAGGAACAGCGAACCCACGGTGAACGCAACCATCGAGATCACGCTCCACAGACGCGGGACCCCCGATTGGACATCAACCGCGAAGCCCACCAGCGAGGCGACGACCAGCGCCAGTGCCCAGTTGTGGTGCGGCAGCGCGGCGACGCCGTAACCGGCGAACATCACACAGACGGCTCCGGTCACCCCCGCTATGCCGACACCCGCGGTGTAGAACTCGAACAGCAACAACCCGAGTCCCGCGACCAGCAACAGGTAGGCCACCGACGGGCTGGCAACCGTGTGGAGGAACTGGGTGCCCAGGGGCAACTTGGAGAAGCGCACCAGGGCGGTCGGGGCGCGCACCGCTTCGCCGTCCTCCTCGGTGATCTCGGCTTTGACCCCCTCGATGTTCACGATGTGATCCCGCACGATCGGAGCGAAGCGATCCACCAGACCCGCATCCACCGCGGCCTCCCCCTCGTAGACCCGCTCCGGTGACGTACCGGTACCATCGGGGAACAGCTTGCCGAAGTCCCCTTCGGCGAGGCGCCGGTCACCGACGTCGCCGATCTCGGCGCCCGGAGCGATGCCCGACGCGTCACTGACCGCCACCAGCTCGGCTGCGCCGCCGAACGCCACCGCCCCGCTGGGTCCGATCCAGGTCGTGACCGGCACCGATGAATCCCTGATCACCGACGCAACCTCTCCCAGGCGCTCCGGGGACACTGCGGATCCCGCGCTGTCGATCTGCAGAACGACCGCTTCGACCCCCGCCGATCGGTCGGCGGCGGTCACGGCATCGATGATGTTACTCGCCACGATCCCGTCGATGAGGCCATCGACGGCGACAACGTCGACACAACCGGTTTCCTCACAGGAGGACTGGGCACCTGCGGGTCCGGCGACGAGAACAGATGCCGCCAACGTGAGAACGGCTGCACCCACGACGCGACCAGCGAACCGTCGGTTCGTTCGGTCCTCAGACCTCGGAATGGCAGACTTGCCCACGTGAGAGCCTCCGATGCGACAGTTCCAATGGGGTGCACCCGCGACCTGCGGACCCCGGCCGCTTCGCGATCACCGGTGGCGGAACCGGTCGCATCAGGGGATCCGGGTTGAACCCCGCCGAGTTCCTCGCTGAATCCGGCCTCACAATCGTCGCCGGGAAGGGCGGCGTGGGCAAAACCGTGGTCACCGCGGCGATGGCGGTGGCGGCGTCGCGCTGTGGTCTGCGCACGTTGGTGATCGAGGTCGAGGGCAAGGAGGCCATGGCCTCGATGTTCGAGACCGGGGCCCTGAGCTACGCGGAGCTCGAGCTCGTCAACGTCGCCGAGGCCCATGCCGGGGTTCGGGCACGCACCCTCACACCCGACGACGCCCTGCTGGACTACCTCGCCGACCGGGGCCTCAAGCGGATATCGAACCGCCTGGTCTCCTCGGGGTTGTTGGACGTGGTGGCGACCGCGGTGCCCGGGATCCGCGACATCCTGGTGCTCGGCAAGGTCAAGCAGTTGCAGCGCAACGCGGATCAGGACGTGATCATCCTCGATGCGCCCGCTGCGGGTCACGCGATCACCTTCCTGCGCTCCGCGCGGGGTCTCGCCGACGCAGTGCGGAGCGGTCCGATCCACAGCCAGGCGCGGGAGGTCTCCGAGTTGCTCGCCGACCCACGGAGAACCAGGGTCATGCTGGTCACCCTTCCCGAGGAGACCCCGGTCAACGAACTGATCGAGACCGCGTACAGCCTCGAGGAGGACGTGGGGGTGAGCCTGGGTCCCGTGGTGGTGAACGGGGTCTATCCGCAGCTCGCCGGCCTCGGGGTCCCCGCCGCGGAGGCGGCCACGGAAGCAGGCATCCACCTACTGCCCGGCGAGGCCGAGCTCCTCGACGAGGCAGCCACGTTCCGCTCCGCCCGGCGCAGGATCCAGGACGACCAACTCACACGCATGGGCGAGGTGCTGCCCCTACCCCAGATCCACCTGCCGCACCTGTTCACCACCCAGCTGTGCCGCAGCCACGTCGAGCAGCTCGCCGACGCGCTGACAGCCGGCATCGAGGATCTCGACGCCGATGGTGCGGCATGACCACCCTCGCTGCCGCCCTCGAGGCGAGCCGGGTGGTGGTCTGCTGCGGATCCGGAGGCGTGGGCAAGACCACGATCGCGGCGGTGATCGCGGCGGAGGCGGCCCGGGCGGGTCGCCGATCGGTGGTGGTGACGATCGACCCCGCTCGCAGGCTCGCCGACGCGCTCGGCCTCGAGGGTCTGACCAACACCCCACGGCGGATCGACCTCGACGTCCCGGGCGAGATGCACGCGTTGATGCTCGACACCAAGAGCACCTTCGACGGCCTCGTCCGCCGTTACTCCGCCGAGCCCGAACAGGCTCAGCGGATACTCGAGAACCGCTTCTACGAGAACATCTCGGCTTCGCTGTCGGGAACCCAGGAGTACATGGCTTCCGAGAAGCTCTACGAGCTCGCCCGCGAGGGCGACTGGGACCTCGTGGTGGTCGACACGCCGCCCACCCGCCATGCCCTCGACTTCCTCGATGCCCCGCAACGTCTCGCCAACTTCTTGGACCACAGGCTCTACAAGATCCTCATGACACCCACCAAGGGGATCGCCAAGGCCGTGAACCTCGCAGCACAGACGGTTGTCCGCAGTCTCTCGAAGGTCGTCGGAGGTGAGGTGATCGCCGACGCGATCGCGTTCTTCGGCGCTTTCGAGGGCATGGAGGAGGGTTTCAAGCAGCGGGCGGCCGCTGTGGACGAGCTCCTGGGATCCGATGAGACCGCCTTCGTGCTGGTCGCCTCACCGAAGGCCGACACGACCGCTGAGGCCGGCTACTTCGCGAGCCAGCTGTCCGAGCACGGAATCGCGGTCAAGGGGCTGGTGATCAACCGCATGCAACCCCGCTTCGCTGCGCCCGGGATCGCCGTCGGTGCCGCGGAGGCCCGCGAGCGGGCGCGGACCCTCGCCGGCGAGGCGATAGCTGACCACTACACAGCGCTCGCCGACGCGCTCGCAGTTGCCGACGGAGAGGAGCAGCACCTCGCCGGTCTAGCGGAACAGGTCTCACCGGCCCCTGTGGTGCGGATAACGGTGCTCCCTTTCGAGGTCACGGACCTCGAAGGGCTGGCGACCCTGGGAGAGCTCCTGTTGGCAGGCGACAACGGTGATCGCCCGCCCTCGGGCGCCGAGTAGGCGCTCGTGCGCTCACAGGAGGTAGCTTCGGGTACGTGACCACCTCACGACGGGTACTCGTTGCGACCGACGACGATCGGACCTTCTCCGAAGTCGACGCAGCGCTCGCTGACAGCGGGACCACCGTGGATCACATCCGTTCGGGCCGGCACCTGCGCTCCGCGGTCGAACGGGAGCAGCCGGATCTCGTCGTTTGCGACCTGCAGATCGGATCGATGGGCGGCGTAGCGGCAACCCTCGACCTGCGCGCCGAAGAGGGAGCAGGCCGACTTCCCTACGTGCCGGTCGTGTTGCTGTGCGACCGTGAAGCAGACCGCTTCATCGCCGATCGCTCGGGTGCGGACGAATGGCTGTTCAAGCCACTCGAGCCGCTCGCACTTCGTCGCGCCTTTCGGAAGCTCACAACCTGACCCCGCCGTCGGGCAACTCCCCCGACCGGGCAACGGCGATGGTTCGATCCCGGCGTTTATCGGACACGCTCGACCAGAACTAGGATGGACCCGCCACGGGTGGTGGCGCAGTTTGGCAGCGCGCCTCGTTCGGGACGAGGAGGTCGGGAGTTCAAATCTCCCCCACCCGACCAGACACGACCCCAGAAGGTGGGTGTCCCCGCTCGACGGTCCAGTCGGTCCGTTCTTCTGCATCATCGCGTTTCAGCTCATCTCGCCGCTCGTAGTCACAGAACCTGACACGCATTGTCAGTGCTGTTGATTGTTTTTCAAGGCATGTGAGTCAGCTGCCGATGCATCCCATGTGCTGAGAAGAACGACCCATCCTCCGGCGCAGTGCACCGTAGCCCGGAGCCAACGAACACAGAACCGCAGCGTGCACGCCAGATTGGTGCTCGCACTCGGTGCCATCGTCGCGATGGCTCTGCTCGGAGCCTGCGAGTCGAACAAGGCCGAGCTCGATGCCGTGCGAAACAGCGTCAACGCATCGAGAGCCGCAGCGGGACTGCCGGCACTGCGGGAGAACCTCGCGCTCGACGTGAAAGCGGACAGATGGGCCCAGGGCATGCGCAACCAGTGCCGCATATGGCACTCACACCTGGCCGATGGAGCCCCACCCAACTGGCGAAAACTCGGCGAGAACGTCGGCATGGGCGGCAACGTCGGTCAGATCCACAACGCCTACATGAACTCACCCGGACACCGTGCCAACATCCTCGACCCGGCGTTCGACCAGATCGGGACCGCTGCTGTGTGGGGCCAGTGCAACGGCTACAGGACGCTGTTCACCGTGCACGTGTTCATGAAATCCTGACGGACCCCGGAACCACCCTCCCCGGGGGCGCTCTAGGGTTGCTCGATGGAGATCTCGGAGTTCCAGGACCTCATGGAGGCTCTCTACGGCCGCGGTGATCGCGAACGCGGCATGCCCTCCACGGTAGCCTGGTTGTGCGAGGAGGTCGGCGAGCTCGCCCAGGCGGTGCGCAAGGGAACCCCCGAGGAACAGCTCCACGAACTGGGCGATGTGCTCGCCTGGCTCGCGTCCCTCGCGAACCAACTCGGGCTGTCGCTCCAGCATGCGGCGGACCGGTACGTCAAGAATCCACCCCTCTGAGGGCCGACGTCCCGGATCGTCGCAGCGTATGGGTTCAGGCAGCCAGGAGCTCTGCGATCTGGATCGCGTTCAGCGCGGCTCCCTTGCGCAGGTTGTCGTTGGAGACGAACAGCACCAGTCCGTGCTCGACGGTGGGATCGCGACGTATGCGCCCAACGAACGCCGGGTCGGCACCCGCGGCGGACAGGGGGTCGGGTACGTCCGAGAGGACGACCCCCGGCGCTCCATCTAGCAACTCGGTGGCGCGCTGCGGCGTCAGCTCGGAGTCGAACTCGGCATGCACCGCGAGCGAGTGACCGGTGAACACCGGTACCCGCACGCAGGTGCCCGACACCGCGAGGTCGGGAAGGTCGAGGATCTTCCGGCTCTCGTTGCGGAGCTTCTGCTCCTCGTCGGTCTCACCGCTGCCGTCGTCGACCAGGTTGCCTGCGAGGGGCAGCACGTTGAACGCGATCGGACGGGCGAACGAGGAGGCTGGTGGGAACTCCACAGCGGAACCATCATGGGTCAGCGCCGCTGCCCCCTCGCCGGCCGCGGCGACCTGTCCCGCCAGCTCCTCGACACCCGAGAGCCCGGCCCCCGAGACGGCCTGGTAGGTCGAGACCCGCAGCGCGCGCAGCCCAGCTGCGCGTGCGAGCGGCGCGAGCACCGGCATCGCGGCCATGGTGGTGCAGTTCGGGTTCGCCACGATCGCCTTCGGGATGGACCCGAGAGCTTCGGCGTTGACCTCGGCCACCACCAGGGGGACCTCGGGATCCATGCGCCAGGCCGAGGAGTTGTCGATGACCGTGGCCCCGCCGGCAGCGACCTTCGGTGCATACTCACGAGAGAAATCGCCTCCGGCGGAGAAGAGCGCCAGATCGATTCCGCTGAAATCGCCCGTTGCGGAATCAGCGACCTCGATCTCCTCGCCGTCGAAGGGCAGGTGGCGACCCGCCGAGCGCGCGGACGCGAAGAACCGCACGCTGTCGAGAGGGAACTTCCGTTCCACCAGCAACTGGCGCATGACCGTTCCGACCTGACCGGTGGCGCCGAAAACCGCTATGTCCATATGGCCGATGGTAGCGATCACCACCAGGGGCGGTACATCGGGTTTCCCAGCTGCCTCGGGCCCATCAGCTCAGAAGGTCGTGTCGTCGAGCTCGTACACCGCGTGCAGCACCTGCACGGCACGGTCGGCATCGGCCTGGGCCACCACGCAGCTGATCCGTATGGCCGAAGTCGAGATCATCTCGATGTTGATCGCGTTGGACGCGAGTGTCTCGAACATCATCGCTGCGACACCGGGGTTCGACTTCATGCCCGCACCCACCACCGAGACCTTCGCTATCGCATGGTCGCTGCTCACCCCGGCCGCGCCCATCTGCGAGCTCTCCGACTCGCAGATGTCCATCGCCTCGTGCAGCTGTGAGTGCGGAACCGTGAAGGAGATGTCGGTCACCCCGCCGACCGAGACGTTCTGCACGATCATGTCCACGTTCACGTCCGCGTCGGCAAGGCGCCTGAACAGCGAGCCCGCAATGCCGGGGCGGTCCGGCACCCCGGCGACGGTGACCTTGGCCTCGGAGTCGTCGCTCACGACGGCACGAATGAGTGCAGCTTCCATGTCCGGTTCCTCCTCGATGACCCAGGTCCCCGGCTCCCAGGTGAACGCCGAGCGGACGTGCAGGGGGACCTTGTGTCGATGTGCGTACTCCACCGACCTCATGGCCGGCTTGGGACACCCCGCGGCGGTCATCTCGAGCATCTCGTCGAAGGTGATGCTGTGCATCCTGCGCGCCTCGGGAACCACCCGTGGATCGGTGGTGAACACACCCGAGACGTCGGTGTAGAGCTCACAGGCGTCGGCATCGAGAGCCTTGGCGAGGGCGACCGCGGTCGTGTCCGAACCCCCACGGCCGAGAAAGGTGACATCGCTGTCGGTCGAGACGCCCTGGGCTCCTGCGACGACGGGGACCATCCCCGTGTCGATCGCCGCACGGATGCGCTGCGGCCGCACCTCGAGGATCTTCGCGTTCGTGTGGTTCACGTCGGTCACGAAGCCAGCTTGGCTACCGGTGTAGCTCTGGGCGGGCACACCGACGCCGTGCAACGCCATCGAGACCAGCGAGATCGCCTTGCGCTCACCCGCAGTGATCAGCATGTCCATCTCACGTCCCGGCCGGCGTTGGGATACCTCATCCGCCAGACGCAACAGGTCGTCGGTCTCCTTGCCCATAGCCGAGACCACCAGCACGACCTGGTCACCCCTGCGACGACAACGCGCGACATGGGATGCCACCGCGGCGATGCGCTCGGGGTCCGACACGGAGGTGCCGCCGAACTTCTGGACCAGGAGTGCCACGGCTCAAAGGTACAAGCAACGATCCGCCGTTGGAGCACCCGCACCGGCGGTTTGTAGGGTTCGACACCATGGGAACGAACGCCGACAAGCGGGCCCGCCAACGAGCCAACCGCGAGGCCGCCATGGGCCGGGCCCGATCGGGTGGGGTGAGGCGGAACCGCGTGCTGACCGTGGCGGCCGTGATCGTGGTGCTCGCAGCCCTCGCGGTGCTGGCATGGCAACTCGGCGGTGAGGACGAACCCCGGAGCGCCGACACCACCACGACCACCGCAATCACCTCACGCACCGAGTGCCCGCCCGTCGAGGGGACCTCGGAACGCAGGAGCGACTTCGACGGACCCCCCGAGATGTGCATCGATCCCGCCAAGGCATACTCCGCGACCCTCGAGACCACCCTGGGCAGCTTCACGATCGACCTCGACCCGTCGCGGGCACCCGAGACGGTGAACAACCTCGTGGTGCTCTCGCGCTACCACTACTACGACGGAGTTCCGTTCCACCGCGTGATCCCCGGGTTCGTGATCCAGGCTGGCGACGGCGACGGCACACCCGACGGCAGCAACGACCTCGGCTACACGATCCCCGACGAGTTGCCTGACACGCCTGAGGACTACGTCGACTACTCGGTGGCGATGGCCAACAGCGGCCCGGACACCAACGGAAGCCAGTTCTTCGTCGTTCTGCCCGGAGGTGGCGCCCAGCTCGTCCAACCCGCCTACAGCCTGTTCGGCCGGGTCATCGACGGCACCGATGTCGTCGATGCCATCGGCGCCACCGGCAGCGCGGACGGCACCCCCTCCGAAGAGGTGCTGATCGACTCGGTGACGATCGAGGAGGCAACCGCTCCTTCCTGAAGATCCGGTTCAGGAGAGCTCGCGGGGCAGCTCCGACAGCTCGATCGCCTCGCCGCCACGGAAGATGTGCACCGAACCGGATCCCCTGGTGGTCCAGTTGCCCTCCCCGTCGCGCAGCAGCGCTGTCGCCTCGTCGATGCCCACCACCGGCATCTGTGCGGGCGCCAACGCGACCGTGCGGTGGCGTTTCTCGGGTGACCAGCGGTCGAAGCGGGCGATGACCGTGAAGGTCGTGATGAGACCGAGCCCCACGGTGAACGCACCTCCGCGGTTGTCGACCATGTGCCCGCACAGCACAGAGGTGGACTCGGCGGCAGCCACGACAGTCATGCCCTGCTCCCACCGTCGCAGACCCTCGGCAAGCAGCGGGGAGTCGTGCAGAACCGAGCGCAGGTGCATGGGTGAGCCACCGGTGACATAGAGGCTGCCGGCCTCTCCCATACGGTCCACCAGCTCCGCGTCGTGGGCATCGGCGCGCGTGTAAGCGGGGATCACATCCATCTCGACGCCGAGCAGGGCGAAGTGCTCCCGAGCCCGGGCCAGCACAGCCGCTGGGTTCTCGTAGGCCATGGCGGTCGGCAGGACCGACACGGTGGTACCTGACTCGAACAGGCCCTCGTGATGGGCTGTCGCGTCGCCGAACTCGGCTCCTCCCACCAGAGCCAGAGATGGTGTCGGGATGGTCGGTTCTGTCACCCCACCATCCTGTCCGATGGACGACACACGCGACGACCCCGGTTCTCCGACCGCTATGACAGCGCCCCGGCACGGGCGAGTTGACCGGATCCGGGCAGCGATCGGTAACCTCTCGCGCCATGACGATCGAACGTGTGGGAATACTCGGCTCCGGCATCATGGGCTCGGGTATCGCGGAAGTAGCGGCGAAAGCGGGCATCGAGGTGGTGCTGCGCTCGCGTGCCAAGGAATCCGCGTACGCGATGCTCGCGGGGCTCGGCAAGTCGCTCGACCGCCAGGTCGAGCGACAGAAGATCGAGCGCTCCGAGGCCGACGCGATCATCGACCGGGTCAGCGCAACCGACCACCTGGGCGACCTGGTCGACTGCGACCTGGTGATCGAATCGGTCGTGGAGGATCTCGCGGTGAAGCTCCCGCTGTTCGCCGAGCTCGACAGCGTATGTAAGCCAGAGGCGATCCTCGCCACCAACACTTCGACGCTGCCGGTGATCGAGATGGCCGTCGCGACCGCTCGTCCCGAGCGCGTCTGTGGCATCCACTTCTTCAATCCCGCCCCGATGATGTCCCTGGTGGAGGTGGTGAGACCTCTGAGCGCATCCGACGAGACCATCGCGGCGGCCACGGCCTTCGCCACCGCGTGCGGCAAGTCGCCGGTGCAGGTCTCGGACCGTGCAGGTTTCATCGTCAACGCGCTGTTGTTCCCCTACCTGAACAACGCCGCTCGCATGCTCGAGAACGGAACCGCCACCGCCGAGGACATCGACGAGGCGATGAAGGGTGGCTGCAACTTCCCGATGGGGCCGCTCGCGCTGTTGGACCTCGTGGGGCTCGACACCTCGGTGTCGATCCTCGATGCGCTCTACGAGGAGTTCAAGGACCCCAACTACGCTGCGGTCCCCTCGATGCGCCGCATGGTGAGCGCGGGTCGCCTCGGGCGCAAGAGCGGCGCGGGTTTCTACGACTACGGAGGCAAGTGAGCCCGACCCCGGGCGGGCCCCCGCGACGTGGCTCCACAACAGCCACCTGCCAGCCGCTGGGTGTTCCCATCACCGCGCGACGCCAACCCTGAGGGTCCGGTTGCCCTCGGCGGGGACCTCGAACCCGCGACTCTCCTCGCGGCCTACCGATCGGGTATGTTCCCGATGCCCCTCGATGGTCACCTGGGCTGGTTCTCGCCGGACCCCCGGGCGGTCCTGCGCCTCGATGACCTGCGGATCTCGAGGTCGCTGAGCCGCTCGGTCACCGCCATGGACGTGACCGTGGACCGGGACTTCTCCGCGGTGATCGAGGCGTGCGCGGATCCCGCCAGGGCAAACGGATGGATCGATGCCGACTTCGTCGCCGCGTACTCCGAACTTCACCGACTCGGCTGGGCCCACAGCGTGGAGGCCTGGCTCGACGGCGAGCTCGCAGGCGGACTCTACGGAGTGGCGATCGGCGCGTTCTTCGCGGGCGAATCGATGTTCCACCACCGCCGCGACGGCTCCAAGGTGGCCCTGGTGGCCCTGGTGGATATCCTGCGCGGAACCGAGGGGACCCTGCTCGATGTCCAGTGGTCGACCCCTCATCTCGAGAGCCTGGGCGTCACCGAGATGAGCCGCAGCGACTACCTGGACGCGCTCGAAATGGCCGTGGCCCGGCCGGGACCCGTGTGGCAGGCTGGATCCGATGAGCTTCCACCACGTCGCCCTCGCCACACCTGACCTGCAGGCAACACACCGGTTCTACACCGAGGCGATGGGCTTCACCCTGGCGAAGGTCGTCGTCAACCCGACACCCGAGGGAGGGTGGGCGAAGCACGTCTTCTATGACACCGCCGATGTGTGCGACCGTGCGCCGGGCATGATCGCGTTCTGGGAGTTGCACGGCGACTACCCCGATGTGCGCGGTGGGATGTCCGGTTCGGTCGGGCTCCCCGACTGGGTCAACCACCTGGCTTTCAACGCCGTCGACCGGTCGCATCTGGACACGGCCCTGCAGCGATGGCTCGCTTGTGGCCACGACGCTCTCGAGATCGACCACGAATTCTGTCGCTCGATCTACACCAACGACCCCAACGGGACCCTCGTGGAGTGGTGCCTCGACACCCGGGCCCTCGATGAGCACGACCGCCGGGCGGCCGAGCGTGCGCTGTTCGACCCGGCGCCGCGCCACGACGGCCTGCCGACCGATGTGAGGGTCCACCGCCACCGCGACCCTGACCTCGCCGATGCCGAACCGAGCGCCTGAGGAACATGAGCGCTCGAGGCGAGCGAAATCGACATGAGATTGCGATCGGGTTACGTGTGAACGCGCAGCAACGGGGTCTCCGCGTTGGAAAGGCCACGATATGTGACGGCACACACCGGAGAATTGAAACGGAGTTCACAATTTTGTGTTGACGTAGGTCACGAATTCGTGTTCAGTGATCTCGTTACCACAAGGCACATCAGGGGATGCGTC